>JAKCCP010000347.1 GCA_021841985.1 Pseudomonadota bacterium
TTTTATTCTGTAGAAAAAGAAGCAAAAAGACTTTTATCCTGTATTCCGCGACGCGGCGGTGCCGAAGGCACTGCCGCGCCGGACAAAAGTTTTTTGGTTCTTTTTTACAAAAAAGAACAAACCTTCCCTTTTCTATTGATCGGCGTAGCAATGCGTCTCCGCCGCCCCGCCGGGATGGGTCAGGGCGCCGAGATGGGCGGGGCCGACGAGCTGGGCGTATTTCCACAGCGCCCCGGCGTTGTAATCGGTCGCGCGCGGCGTCCAGGCTTTGCGGCGTTCGGCGAGTTCGGCCGCCGACAGCGCGACCTCGATGGTGCCGGCGACGGCGTCCAGGGTGATGCGATCGCCGTTCTGGAGGAGCGCGATCGGCCCGCCCACCGCCGCTTCCGGCCCGACATGGCCGACGCAGAAGCCGCGCGTGCCGCCGGAGAAGCGGCCATCGGTGATCAGCGCGACCTGCTCGCCCATGCCCTGGCCGTAGATCGCCGAGGTGGTGGAGAGCATCTCGCGCATCCCGGGGCCCCCTTTCGGCCCCTCATAGCGGATGACGATGACATCGCCCGCCTTGTAGGCGCGGGCCTGGACGGCGGCGAAGGCGTCTTCCTCGCAATCGAAACAGAGCGCCGTGCCCTCGAAACGCTGCGTCGCGAGCCCGGCGACCTTCACGATCGCGCCGTCCGGGGCGAGATTGCCGCGCAGCCCGACGACGCCGCCGGTCGGCGAGAGCGCCCGGCTCACCGGATAGACCACGTCCTGATCGGTCGGGAACACCACGTCCTTGAGGTTTTCCGCGAGTGTCCGCCCGGTGACGGTCATGCAGTCGCCATGCAGGAGGCCGGCATCGAGCAGCGCCTTCAAAATCACCGGAATCCCGCCGATGCGATGGACATCGAGGGCGACGTATTTTCCGCCCGGCTTGAGATCGGCGATATAGGGCGTGCGGCGCATGATGGTGACGACATCGTCCATGGTGAAGCGGATGCCGGCCTCATGCGCGATCGCCGGGAGGTGGAGGCCGGCATTGGTCGAACCGCCGGTCGCGCCGACCGCGACGGCGGCGTTTTCCAAAGCCTCGCGCGTCACGATAGCGCGCGGGCGGAGGTTGCGTTCGAGCAGCGCCATCACCGCGCGGCCGGATTCGAAGCCGAAGCGGTCGCGCTCCTCATAGGGCGCCGGCGCGCCGGCCGAGCCGGGCAGCGCAAGCCCGATCGCCTCGCTCACCATCGCCATGGTGTTCGCGGTGAACTGCCCGCCGCAGGCCCCGGCCGAGGGGCAGGCGACGCATTCCAGCTCGTGCAATTCCTCGTCCGTCATCTTGCCGGCGGCGTGCTGGCCGACCGCCTCGAAGACATCGACGACGGTGACGTCGCGGCCCTTGAAGCGCCCGGGCAGGATCGAGCCGCCATACATGAACACGCTCGGGACATTGAGCCTGAGCATCGCCATCATCATGCCGGGCAGCGATTTGTCGCAGCCGGCGAGGCCGATCAGCGCGTCATAGCAATGCCCGCGCATGGTGACTTCCACCGAATCGGCGATGATATCGCGCGAGACCAGCGAGGATTTCATCCCCTGATGGCCCATGGCGATGCCGTCGGTGACGGTGATTGTCGTGAATTCGCGCGGGGTTCCGCGGGCCTCGGCGACCCCGCGCTTGACCGATTGCGCCTGGCGCGAGAGCGCGATGTTGCACGGCGCCGCCTCGTTCCAGCAGGTGGCGACGCCGACCAGCGGCTGCTCGATCTCGGTCTCGGTCAGCCCCATGGCGTAATAATAGCTGCGATGCGGGGCGCGATCGGGGCCGACGGACACATGCCGCGACGGCAGGCGGCTCTTGTCCCAGCGTTTTTCGAGCATCAGACGTCTCTCCTCGGGCTTTGGACGAACGCGCCAATGATGGCGCGGGTGGTGAAGGCGGCGTAGAATGCGCCGCCCGGAATGGCGCCGCAACTCTTCCCCAGGCCAAAAATGCCAGCCTTTTTTCGGAGGAAACCCCCATGCCCACCCCGCCGCGCCGCTCGCTGCACGAGGTCAACGGCATCACGCTCTCGGTTCTCGAAGCCGGAGACGAGGGCGCGCCGCTGGTCATCCTATGTCATGGCTTCCCCGAACTCGCGCTCTCCTGGCGCCATCAGATCGCGGCGCTGGCCGCGGCCGGCTATCGCGTCGCCGCCCCCGACATGCGCGGCTATGGCGGGAGTTCGGCGCCGGCGGAGAGCGAGGCCTACAGCATTTTCCACCTCGCCGGCGACATGGTGGCGCTGGCCGGCGCGCTCGGGGCCGAGCGGGCGGCGATCATCGGCCATGATTGGGGGGCGGCGGTCGCCTGGCAGGCGGCGCTTTTCCGTCCCGATCTCTTTCCCGCCGTCGCCGCCCTCAGCGTCCCGTTCCGCGCCCGCGGCCGGGCGGCGCCGCTCGCCAGCTTGCGCGAAGCCGGGATGACGCGGTTCTACTGGTTCCATTTCCAGGCGCCGGGCCTCGCCGAGGCCGAATTCGGGCGCGATCCGGAAGCCACCTTCCGCCGCCTGTTTGCCACCGGCGCGCGGATCAGCGAGGGCGCCGCGCATGCCGCCCTCGACATCGAGGAGGGCTCCGGGTTTCTCGACAAACTGCCGGATCCCGGCGCGCCGCCGCCCTGGCTGGACGCCGAAACCTTTGCCGCCTTTGTCACCACCTACCGCCGCAGCGGATTTCAGGGCGGCCTCAACTGGTACCGCAATATCGACCGCAACTGGGAACTCTCCGCCCCCTGGCACGGGGCGAAAATCCGTCAGCCCGCCCTCTTCATCGCCGGCGACCGTGACGCCGTGATCGCCGGGCCGATGGGCGCGCGGGCCCTGGCGGCGATGCCGGAACACGTGCCGGGGCTGACCCGGACCCTGATTTTGCCCGGCGCCGGGCATTGGGTGCAGCAGGAACGCGCGGCCGAGGTAAGCACGGCGCTGGCGGATTTCCTCGCCCGCCATTTTCCCGCGCGTCGGGGATGACGGGGGAGGGTTGAGTCTGGATTGGGATTTTGGATATCGAGCCAAGAGGAACGCGTAACCGCTCGACGTCTGATCCCGATCGCCGGTATTCCGGTCGGAACGAAATTCAAAATTGCTGTGCTAAACCTAGATATCTGAAAAAATCTGGCTTTTACGATTCAGGATTCTGATGCAGAGTTGGTTCCATGATCTACGGATACGTTCGCGTCTTGACCTCCGCCCAAGACCTTGCGTCCCATCTCAGCCAAGCGAGGGCGGTGGGAGTCGTTTCCGCGATCCTTGGCGTTGCCACGAAGCTGGAACGCCGCCGCATTCTTAAAGGCACCGCGCGGGGCCGAACCGATGCGACGACAAAGAGAGTCAAATTTGGCCGCAGTCTGAAGCTCACGGCCCATCAGCAGCGGCAAGCCCAGGCACGGAAGA
>JAKCCP010000034.1:0-1315 GCA_021841985.1 Pseudomonadota bacterium
ACATAGACCGAAAGCGGATGCGAAACCCCGATCGCGTAGCTGATCTGGATCGTGCAGCTCTCGGCAAGCCCGGCGGCGACGACGTTTTTCGCGAGATAGCGGCAGGCATAGGCGGCGGAGCGATCGACCTTGGTCGGATCCTTGCCGGAAAACGCGCCGCCACCATGCGGCGCCGCCCCACCATAGGTATCGACGATGATCTTGCGCCCGGTCAGGCCGCAATCCCCGTCCGGGCCGCCGATGACGAATTTCCCCGTCGGGTTCACGTAAAACTGCGCCTCCGGGCACATCCAGCCGGCGGGCAGGCTGCTTTCGACGATCGGCCACAGCCGGCGCTTGATTTCCTCCCGCTCCAGCTCGGCGACGTGCTGGATGGAAACGACGATGCTGGTCGCCCCGACCGGCTTGCCATCGACATAGCGCAGCGTCACCTGGCTTTTGGCGTCGGGCAGCAGGCCGGCGGCCGAGAGGTCGCGGGCGCGGCGCAATTCGCTGATCCGGCGCAGGATGAGATGGGCATAATAGATCGGCGCCGGCATCAGCGCCTCGGTCTCGCGGCAGGCATAGCCGAACATGATGCCCTGATCGCCGGCGCCTTCATCCTTGTTGCCGGCGGAATCGACGCCCTGGGCGATGTCCTGGGACTGGGCGTGGAGGTGGCATTCCACCGTGGCGTTGCGCCAACTGAACCCCTCCTGGTCATAGCCGATGTCATGCACCGCAAGGCGCGCGAGATGCGCGAGATACTCGGCGGTGATGGTGTCCGGCCCACGGGTTTCGCCGGCGAGCACGATGCGGTTGGTGGTCACCAGGGTTTCGCAGGCGACGCGCGCATAGGGGTCGGCGGCGAGGAAGGCATCGAGCACGGTGTCGCTGATGCGGTCGGCAACCTTGTCGGGATGCCCCTCGGAAACCGATTCGGAGGTGAACAGGAAATCGCCCTTATCGCGCATGGCGCAATTCGTCCTCTTGTCGCGCAGGGACCGGAGAATGCCGGCGGCCGCGCCGGCGCAGGCGGCACCGGAGCGGAGGCTGTGTGGCGGAAACCGGCCTTGCGGTCAAGCCATTCCGGGCTCAGCCGGCAAGGCCGAGCACGTCGCGCATCGAGTAGAGGCCAGGCGGCTTGCCCGCCAGCCACAGCGCCGCCCGCAGCGCGCCCTGGGCGAAAATACGGCGGTCGAAGGCGCGATGGGTCAGCGCGATATGTTCATGGGCGCCGGCGAAGATCAAACTGTGTTCGCCGACCACCTGGCCGCCACGCAGGGCCGCGAAGCCGATGGCGCCGGGCTTGCGCGCCCCGGTCTGGCCGTGCCGG
>JAKCCP010000034.1:1325-3409 GCA_021841985.1 Pseudomonadota bacterium
GGCCGCTTTCCATCACCTCGGCGAGTTCGACCCCGCGCCCGGCGGCGACCGCGCGGCCGAGCCCGAGCGCGGTGCCGGACGGCGCATCGACCTTCTGGCGATGATGCATCTCGACGATTTCGGCGTCATAGCTCTCGGCCGGGAGCGCCGCCGCCATGCGTTCGGCGAGCGCCAGCAGCAGTGTGACCCCTGGGGAAAAATTCGGCGCGGCGCAGACCGGAATGACCCGCGCCACCTCGGCGATCATGGCTTCATCGGCGGCGAACAGCCCGGTGGTGCCGAGCACCCAGGGGGTTTTGGCCGCGGCCAAGGCCTCGGCGTGGCCGCCAACGGCGGCGGCATGGGTGAAATCGATCACCACGTCGGAGGCGGCGGCGAGGGCGGCGATATCGGCGAGGATCGAGACGCCGTCCGGCGGCAACGCGGCCGAGCCGGGGCGGAGCGTGCCGCCGGCGAGCATTCCCGCCATCCGCGCTTCCTCGGCGAGCAAGCGCCCCATCCGCCCGGCAACCCCGGCAATCCCGATGCGGGCCATCTCACGCCCCCCCGACACTGCGGGTGATCTGGCGGAGCGTCACGAATTCCTCCGCCGCCGTCGGGTGGATGCCGATGGTCTGGTCGAACTCCGCCTTGGTCGCGCCAGAGGTCAGGGCAACCGCGATCCCCTGCATGATCTCGGGCGCGTCCTCGCCGAACATATGCGCGCCCAGAACCCGCCCGCTGGCGTGATCGACGACCAGCTTGATCAGGGTTTTGCGCGCCCGCCCGCTGATGGTGTGGCGCATCGGGGTGAAGCGGCTGAGGTAGATATCGGCCTTGCCCCGCGCCGCCGCTTCCTCCTCGGATAATCCAACCGTCGCGAGCGGCGGCGTGCTGAAGACGGCGGTCGCGACGGCGGCGAAATTCCATGGCCGCGCCTCTCCCGCGAACAGCAGATCGGCGAGCGCGTGCCCCTCGGCGGTCGCGACCGGCGTGAGGTTGAGGCGGTCGGTGACATCGCCGATCGCGTGGATATGCGCGACATTGGTGCGCCATTGCTCGCCGATCACGACCGCGCCGCCGGCGCTGGTCGCAACCCCGGCGCGAGCGAGGCCCAGCCCCTCGGTATTGGCGCCGCGCCCGGAGGCGAAAAACACGCAATCGGCGGCGATCCGCCGGCCATCGGCGAGCACCGCGACCCGTCCGGCGCCCATCGCTTCCACTTCGGCGATATTGCTTTCGGGAAAGAGACGCACCCCCTGCGCCACCAGCGCCTCGGCCATCGCCTCGCGCAAATCCCGATCGAAGCCACGGAGCGGCAGGGGCTGGCGGAACACCAGATCGACCTCGGCGCCGAGACCACGGAAAATCCCCGCGAATTCGACGGCGATATAGCCGCTGCCGAGGATCACCACGCGATCGGGGCGTTGGTCGAGATAAAACGCATCATCGGAGACGATGCCGAGTGCTGCGCCGGGAATGGCGGGGCGAAGCGGGCGGCCGCCGGTCGCGATGACGATCCGCTCGGCGCTCACCACCTGGTCGCCGACCGCGATCCGGTGCGCATCGAGAAACCGGGCATGGGCCTCGAATATTTTTGCCCCGGCGCCATCGAGCAGGCGGCGATAAATGCCGTTGAGGCGGGCGATCTCGCGGTCTTTCGCCGCGATCAGCGCCGCCCAGTCATGCGCCCCCGGCGCCGCGCCGCGCCAGCCGAACCCCGCCGCGTCCTCGGCATGGGCACCATATTCGGCCGCCTGGACGAGGATTTTCTTCGGCACACAGCCGATATTGACGCAGGTGCCGCCCCAGAACCGCCCCTCGGCAACCCCGACCCGCGCGCCATGCGCGGCGGCGATCCGCCCGCAGCGAACCCCCGCGGAGCCGCCGCCAATCACGAACAGATCGAAATCGAAGGTCATTCAGGTCTCCGTGAGTTAAGGCAAAAAAGACTTTCTTCCCGTTTTCTCGGAGCGGGCAGTGCCGCAGGCACTGCCCAACGGATAAAAGTTTTTTGGTTCTTTTTTTCAAAAAAGAACGATTTTTTTCTTCCCTTACGTCCCGATTCCGCCCAGAGCCAAGTATTTGATTTCGAGGTAATCCTC
>JAKCCP010000392.1 GCA_021841985.1 Pseudomonadota bacterium
GATCGCGCGGCGGAAACCCTTCCAGAATGGCGGCGAGACGGGCGCGCGAGCAGCGGCAGCCGAAGGCGAGCGGGCGGGGCTGGCCGAAGGCGATGCCGACGCTGTGGAACAGGCGATGGAGCAGGGTCTCGGGGGCGAGAAGATCGTCGAGCAGTTCGGCGTCGGTCAGCGTCGCGGCGAGCAGGGTCGCGGTGCGCCAGCCCTCCTCGGCGGCTTCGGTCTCGGCGCCCGGCGGGTCGGCGATGCGTTCCAAAATCAGCCCGCCGGCGCGCCAGCCGGAAGCGGTCTCGACGCAGGCGAGATGGAGGGAGGCGGCGAGCTGGGCGCTGGTCGCGTAGTAATGCCGCGCCATGTCCGCCAGCGTCTCGCCGCTGGTCGCGACGATGCCCTGATGGCGCTCGCGGTCGGCGCCCTGGTCGATGGTGAAGGCGATATGCCCGTCGCCGAGCAAGGCGCGGGCTTCGCTTGCGGCGCCGGTGAGCGGCGGCGCGCCCTCGGCGAGGGCGGCGTAGACGCGGAGCGCGCCGGCCTCGGTGCAATCGGCGACCAGGGTGCGGAGCGGCCCGTCGCCGCGGGCGTGGAGGCTGAAGGAGCCGCGGAATTTCAGCCCCCCGGCGAGACAGGCGACGAGAGCCAGCGCCTCGCCGGCGAGGCGCGCGACGGGGCTGGGATGGGCGTGGCGGGCGAGCAGCGCCTCGGCCAGGGAACCGAGCCGCACCAGCCGCCCGCGCACCGGGGCGTCGACGAGATGAAACGGGATGACCCCGCGCGGCACGACGAGGTCGGGCACGTCCGGGCGCTCGCTATCCAGGAAAGCCGGGATTTCGCTCATGCCGGCAGGATAGGCGCTCCCGTCCCCGAGCGCGAGGGTGTGATTCCCTTTGATCTCCCCTGGTTGACTGACCCCCCTTGGGCCGGCCGCCTCAAGCGGCGGCCGCGTCGCGCGCCGGGGCGGTGAGCTGGCGGAGGGCCTCGGCGCCGAGCCGGGCGCAGAAATCGCCGAACCCCTCCCCTCTCCTGCCCCCGGCGGCGAAGGCCGCGAAGAGCGGGGCGAGGGTGGCCGCGAGATCGGCTTCGGCAATCTTGTCATGGAGCTTGAAGGAGAGCCGGGTTCCGGCGAAATCGCCGCCGACATAGAGCGCGTAATGCCCCGGCATCCGCCCGACGATGCCGATATCCCCGGCATAGGTTCGCGCGCAGCCATTCGGGCAGCCGGTGACGCGGAGGCTGATCCGCTCATCGGCGAGACCGAGCTGCGCAAGCTCGGCCTCGATCGCGGCGACCATCGGCGCATGCACCCGCTCGGCCTCGGCCAGAGCGAGGCCGCAGGTGGGCAGCGCCGGGCAGGCGAGCGACCAGCGGGCGAGCGGGGTCAGATCCTCGGCCAGCGCCACGCCATGATCGCGGAGCAGCGCCTCGACGGCGCCGCGATCCTCGGGCGCGAGGTTGGAGAGCAGAATATCCTGCTGGCCGGTCAGCACCGGATCGGCGCCGAAACGGGCGACGATGGCGCGGAGCGCGGTGCGGAGCCGCCACTCGCCGCGATCCTCGATCCTTCCTGCCGGCACCGGCACGCCGAGCCAGAATTTTCCATCGCCTTGCGCGTGCCAGCCGAGGATTTCCGGCATCTGGAGCGGCGGCAGCGGCCGGGCGGGCGCGAGAGGGGCGCCGAAATACCCCTCCAGCGCCGTTTTCGCCCAGTCCAGCCCCTGATCATCGAGCAGATATTTCAGTCTCGCGCGTCGGCGGTCGCCGCGGTTGCCCCAGTCGCGCTGCAAGGCGATCACCGCCTCGGCGCCGCGCAGGAGATCATCGGGGCCGACGAAGACCAGCGGGGTTGCCAGGCGCGGGTAGGTCGCCGGCTTGTTATGCGTCATGCCGAGCCCGCCGCCGAGCGCGAAATCATAGCCGACCAATCGCTCGCCCTCGAACAGCGCGATGATGCCGAGATCGTTGGTGAGCACGTCGATGGTGTTGTCCGAGGGGGCTGCGATGCCGATCTTGAATTTGCGCGGCAGATAGGTCGGGCCGAACAGCGGCTCCGGCTCGGCGCCGAGCGCGGTTTGCGCCGCCTCGTCGAGGAAGAGTTCGTGATAGGCGCGGCTGGCCGGCAACAGCGCGCTCGAGAGCATCGCGGCATCGGCGCGGATGCGCGCATGCACCGCGTCACGCCGCGGCGCCGGCGTCGCGGTGACATTGCGCACGACATCGCCGCAGGCCGATTGGGTGGTGAGGAGGGCGTGGTTGATGGCGGCGATGGTGCCCTTGAGATCCTGCTTGATGACGCCGTGGAACTGCACCCCCTCGCGGGTGGTGATGCGGAGTGTCGCATTGCCGTAGCGGTCGGCGAGGGCGTCGAGGGCGAGATATTGCGCCGCCGTCAAGACCCCGCCCGGCATGCGCACGCGGACCATGAAGGAGAAATCCTTGGCCTCGCCGCGCTGCTTGCGCTCGGTCGCCGTGTCGCGGTCGTGCTGTTCGTAGGTGCCATGGAATTTCAGCAGGTTATAGGCGTCCTCGCTGACCTCGCGGCCGGGGCCGGCGAGTTCGGGGGCGAGATCGCCGCGCAGGCCGCGGCTCGCTTCCTTCAGACGTTCGACGCCGCTCGGCGGGGCGGTAAGGGGCATGCGCGACTCCATCGCTGAGAATCCGGCGGCTGAGAATCCGGGCGCTGATAGTCCGGACGGAGTCGTTGATAGCGATGAATTACAATTTTTAAAAGGAGAAATTTTATTGCACAAATAAAATGCCGGGTGGGAGCCCTCCCACCCGGCGCCGGCTGCCGCCCTGCCCTTATTCCTTGGGCAGCTCGACGATGCGGAGATAGGGTTTTAGGGTCTTCCAGCCCTGCGGGAAACGCTGCTTCGCGTCCTCGTCGGAGAGACTCGGGACGATGATCACCGGCTCGCCTTGCTTCCAGTTCACCGGGGTTGCGACCTTGTGGCGGTCGGTGAGCTGGAGACTGTCGATGGCGCGGAGAATTTCCTGAAAATTCCGCCCGGTGGAGGGCGGATAGATCAGGATCAGGCGGATCTTCCTGGCCGGATCGATGACGAAGACCGAGCGCACGGTCACCAGCGGGTCGGCGGCCGGATGCACCATGCCGTAGAGGTCGGAGACCTTGCGGTCGGCATCGGCGAGCATCGGGAAATTGAGCGCCTGGCCCTGGGTCTCCTCGATATCCTTCTCCCAGCCTTTATGCGAGCTTGCCGGATCGACGGACAGCCCGATCGGCTTCACGCGGCGCTTGTCCCATTCCGGCTTGAGGCGCGCCACCTCGGCGAGTTCGGTGGTGCAGACCGGGGTGTAGTCCTTCGGGTGGCTGAACAGGATGCCCCAGGAATCGCCGAGCCATTCATGGAAGCGGAGGCGGCCTTCGGTGCTGTCCTGCTCGAAATCGGGGGCGATCTGGCCGAGTTGCAAGCTCATGGCGGTGTCCTTTGCGTGGCTGCGAATAATCGACGTTTTTTGATGTATATACGAATATACACGAAAAAAACGTTATTCCTAGATCACGAAGCTGATCGGCTCCGGCGCCGGGCGTCTGAGGCCGGCGGCGGCGGCGCGGCGGAGCAGGTCGTCGAGCGAGATGGCCGTGAGGCGCCCGGCCAGCACCGCCTCCATCTCCGCCCAGAGCGGCGCGACGACGGCGCTGGTCAGCGCGCCATTGGCCTCCTCCGCCTCCGCCTGCTCCTCATGCGCGGCGGCGAGAATTTCCGCGAGCGAGATATCGCGCGGCGAACGGCCGAGGCGATAGCCGCCGCGCGGGCCGCGCACACTCAAAAGCAGGCCGGCGCGCGACAGCGCCTGCAACAGCGGCTCCATCCCGCGCCGGGCGAGGCCGAGCCGCTCGGCGATGTCGGCGGCGCTGACCGCGACGCTCCAGCCGCCGTGAAAGGCGATATCGAGCATCACCGTCACCGCCAGCATGCCGCGATCATGGCGGAGCAGCATCACGCCTCCTTCGTCCCGACATTTCACCGTTGTTTAGCGTATATTTGGCCGATATAGTGGCGGGCATGGAAAAAGCAAACCCCACCCCCCTCACCCTGCCGCGCCCGCCGGCGCGCGGGCGGATCTATGACAGCATCCTCGAGACCGTCGGCGCGACGCCGCTGGTGCGGCTGCCGCGTCTCGCGGCGGCGGAAAAAATCACCGCCGATCTCGCGTTGAAACTCGAATTCTTCAACCCGCTGGGCTCGGTCAAGGACCGCATCGGCCTCGCGATGATCGAGCAGGCGGAGGCGGACGGGCTGATCACGCCCGGGCGCAGCGTGTTGGTCGAACCGAGTTCGGGCAATACCGGCATCGGGCTCGCCTTCGTCGCCGTCGCCAAGGGCTACCGGTTGATCGTCACCATGCCCGAGGGGGCGTCGATCGAGCGGCGCAAGATGCTGCGGCTGATGGGGGTCGAGCTGGAACTGACGCCGGCGGCGAAGGGGATGCGCGGCGCCATCGCCCGGGCCGAGGACATCCTCGCCGCGACGCCGCATGCCTGGATGCCGCGCCAGTTCGACAATCCCGCCAATCCGGCGATCCATGCCGCCAGCACCGCCGAGGAAATCTGGGCCGACAGCGCCGGAGGCGTCGATATCGTCATCGGCGGCGCCGGCACCGGCGGCACCATGACCGGGATCGCGCGGGCGCTGAAGCCAAGGAAGCCGGGGCTCCGCTGCCTCGTCGTCGAGCCGGCGGAGAGCGCGGTGCTCTCGGGGGACGAGCCGGGGCCGCACGGCATCCAGGGCATCGGCCCCGGGTTCAAGCCGAGCATCCTCGATATGTCGCTGATGGACGGCATTTTGCGCGTCACCGAGCGCGAGGCGATCGCCATGGCCCGCCGCGCCGCCGCGACCGATGGCATCCCGCTCGGCATCTCCTCCGGCGCCGCGCTCCACGCCGCGATCGAGACCGCGCGCGAGGCGGCGAATGCCGGCAAGCTGATCGTCGCCATCGCGCCCTCCTTCGCCGAGCGCTATTTCTCGACCCCGCTTTTCGCCGGACTCGGCTGAAGGGCGGCGGGTTCGCCATGAACGACGCCAAAACCGCGCTCGGGCAGAAAATTCTCCGCATCAAGCGGGACAAGGGGCTGAGCTGGGCGGAGATCGCAACCCGCCTCGGCCACGCGCCGGCCTTCGTCTGCGCCGCCTGTCTCGGCCAGATGTCGATGACCGAGGACACGGCGCACAAGGCCGCCGCTCTCTTCGGGCTGGACGCGGAGGAAACCGCGCTCCTGACCGAGATCCCCTATCGTGGGTCACTGCCGACGGCGGTGCCGACCGACCCGCTGATCTATCGTTTTTACGAGCTGATTCAGGTCTATGGCACGACCTGGAAGGAACTGATCGGCGAGGAATTCGGCGACGGCATCATGAGCGCGATCGATTTCGACATGACGCTCGAACGCCAGCCCGACCAGAAAGGCGATCGCGTCAAGCTCACCCTGAGCGGGAAGTTTTTGCCTTATAAGCGCTACTGAACGGGCTCAGCCTCGCAGCCGCGCCGGGATTTTCATGCCCAGGCGCCGCGGCACGTCCCAGACCTCGTCGATCTCACGATAGACGGAAAAACCGGCGGCGAGATAGCCGGGCAGCGCCCGCGGATGGTCGGCGGTGCAGGTGTTGAGGGTCATCGTCCGCGCCCGGTGGCGCCAGACCAGATCGATCGCGCTCCGCAAAAACGGGCCGCCGAAACCACGGCCGATGAAGCGCGGCATGAGGCCGAAATAGCTGAGATTGACCACCGGCCAGGGCCGCGCGTCGAGTTCGAAGAACCCGCCCGGCTCGCCCCCGGCATAGAGCACATGAACGCTGATGCCGGGGGTGCGCAGATAATCCGCCAACTCGTCATCCGGCGTCACCCGGCGCAGCCACCAGAGATAATCGGCGCCGACCGTGTCATAGAGAAAGCGGTAATAGGGGACGCTCGGCGCCGCCAGCGTCACCACCTGGGCGGATTCGGGCAGCGGCGGCGGCGGGCCGGCCGGCGCCTGATCGAGGCGGAGGAACGCGACCCGCACCGATACCCGTGTCACCGGCTCCATCGGCCGTGCCCCGTCGCCCGCGCGGCGCCGCTCAGTCGTCGAGGAAGCTGCGCAGCCGGCGGCTCCGGCTCGGGTGCTTGAGCTTGCGGAGCGCCTTGGCCTCGATCTGGCGGATGCGCTCGCGGGTCACGTTGAATTGCTGGCCGACCTCTTCGAGCGTGTGATCGGTGTTCATGCCGATGCCGAAACGCATCCGCAGAACCCGCTCCTCGCGCGGGGTGAGGCTGCCCAGAACCTTCGTCGTCGCTTCGCGGAGATTGGCCTGGATCGCGGCGTCGATCGGGATGATCGCCGATTTGTCCTCGATGAAATCGCCGAGATGGCTGTCCTCCTCGTCGCCGATCGGGGTCTCCAGGCTGATCGGCTCCTTCGCGATCTTCAGCACCTTGCGCACTTTTTCGAGCGGCATGCCGAGCTTCTCGGCCAGCTCCTCGGGCGCCGGCTCGCGGCCGATCTCGTGCAGCATCTGGCGCGAGGTGCGGACGAGCTTGTTGATGGTCTCGATCATATGCACCGGAATGCGGATGGTGCGCGCCTGATCGGCGATCGAGCGGGTGATCGCCTGGCGGATCCACCAGGTCGCGTAGGTGCTGAACTTGTAGCCGCGGCGGTACTCGAATTTATCCACCGCCTTCATCAGCCCGATATTCCCCTCCTGGATCAGATCGAGGAATTGCAGGCCGCGATTGGTGTATTTCTTGGCGATCGAGATCACGAGACGGAGATTGGCCTCGATCATCTCCTTCTTGGCGCGCGCCGAATCGCGCTCGCCGCGGCTGACGGTCGCGTAGATGCGGCGGAACTCGCTGATCGGCAGACCGGCGTCATTGGCGACCTCGGCGATGCGGGCGCGGATCCCGGTGCTGGCCTCGGCATGGCGGGCGACGAAAGTCCTCCATCCCTTGCCGGCAAGCTTGCCGACCCGCTCCAGCCAGTTCGGATCCAGCTCATGGCCGTGATACTGGGCGAGAAAATCCTCGCGGCTGACCTTGCAGGATTCGGCGAGCCGCATCAGCGGCCCCTCCTGCGCCATCAGGCGTTTGTTCAGCTCCTTGAGCTGCATCACCAGCTCTTCGATGCGGTTGTTATGGAGCCGCACCTGCTCGACCTTCTGGACCAGCTCGTCGCGCAGCTTCTCATAGGATTTCTCGCTGCGCGCGCTCATCGCCTCGCCGCCGGTGATGGCGCCGAGGCGACGGGTCTGCATCTTCTGCAGCTTCTTATAAAGCGCCTCGATCTCCTCGAAATTCGCCAGCACCTCGGGCTTGAGCTTTTCCTCCAGCGCCGAGAGCGAGAGACCGGCGCCCTCGCCTTCCTCGTCGTCGTCCGCCTCCTCGCCGGCCGCGAAGCCCGGCACGGTGTCCGGCTCGGCCTCGGTGGCGACCTCGTCGGCGGCGGGATCGCCGCCGGTGGCCGGCGGTCCGCCCTGCGTCGCCTCGAGGTCGACGATGTCGCGGAGCAGCATGCGCCCGGCCTTCAAGGCGTCGTGCCAGGCGATGATGGCGCGGATGGTGAACGGGCTCTCGCACAGCCCGCCGATCATCATCTCGCGCCCGGCCTCGATGCGCTTGGCGATGGCGATCTCGCCCTCGCGCGAGAGCAGCTCGACGCTGCCCATTTCGCGCAGATACATGCGCACCGGATCATCGGTGCGGCCGAGGCTCTCCTCGTCGACATTGCCGCCCGGCTCCTCGGCGTCCTCCTCCTCGCGCTCGGGCTTGGCGACCGGATCGGCCTCCTCGGTCTCCTCGCTCTCGACCACCTGGATGCCCATCTCGTTGAGCTGGGCCATGACATCCTCGATCTGCTCGGAGCTGTTCTGATCGGGCGGCAGCACGGCGTTCAATTCATCGAAGGTGATATGGCCGCGCTCCTTGCCGCGCGCGATCATCCGCTTGACCGCGGCGGACTGGATATCGAGCAGATTGGTGTCGGGATCGGTCTCGGCGGCCGGCGCCTCGGCGACGTTGGTCTTGGTTGCCATCAGATCAAGCACTCCCCGCAACGCGGCCCGGGGGGACAAACCCCGCGCGGCCGGCGTGATATCTCAAATCTCGACCATCCCGGCGGCGGCATCGCCTGCGCGCGCGCCATGTTTTTCCGCGCCGCCATCTTCCGCGCCACCATCTCCCGTGCCGCCCTGGTCGGGGCGCGTCTCGCCGGGATCGCCGGCGGCCAGGCTGTTCTGCGCCTCGCGCAAGGCGACCAGACGGCGCTCGGTCCGCGGATCGGGGTTCGCGGCGAAGTCCCGCTGCGCCGCGGCCAATTCCTCACCGAGCCGTTCGCGATGCGAAAAGCCGAAAAAATGCCACCACCCCTCTGCCACTTCCGCCAGCGGCGCCCCGGGCGCGGCAAATGCCGGCGCGGCAGCCCGCACCTCGGCCACCTGTTCGCCGAGCCCGATCTCCGCGAGATGGTCGAAGAGGGCAGGCGAGTCAAGCGCCGGATGCGAATTTAGCCCAGCCTCTCGCCCCCCGCTCTCCGCCCCGCTCTTGGCCACCTTGGCATGCACCCAGGCGAGCACGGCATCGCGCAGCCGGATCAGCGGCGCCGGCAGCGCGAAGCCGCCCAGCGCCTCCTCCACTTCGAGCGCCAGCGCCGGATGATGGAGAAGAACCGCGAGCAGAACCCGCCCGCGCAACTGATCGCCCGGGCGTGGCGCGGCGCGGAGCGGGGGCACCGCCCGGAATGACGCCCCCCGCGACATCCCGATCGGCTTTCCCCGGGGCGCCGGCGGGCGGCGGAATTCCTCGTAAAAACGATCGCGCAGCGCGCGGCGATATTCACCGGCGAGGGTGCGATGGCCGATGCTCTCCGCCGCCGCCATCAGGGCGTCGAAAAAGGCGCTCCGGCGCTCCGGCGTCGCGCCCGGAAACTGGGCGCGCAGCAGCGCATAGAGAGCGGCGATCAGCGGCTGGCGGCGGGCCAAGGCCTCCGCGCGGAAACCGCCGGCGCCGGCCCGCCCGAGCAGGGTATCGGGATCCTCGCCGGGCGGCAGGGGGACGATTTCGAGGCTGCGCTCGGGGGTGATCAGCGGCAGGGCGAGCATGATCGCGCGGAGCGCCGCCCGCGCCCCGGCCTCGTCGCCGTCGAAACAGAGGAGGGGGAGCGGCGTCGCGTGCCATAGGATCTCCAGATGCTCGGCGCCGAGGGCGGTGCCGAGCGGCGCGAGGGCACCGGGAAATCCGGCCTGATCGAGCGCGATCACGTCCATATAGCCCTCGACCACCAGGGCCTCGGCGCCGGCGCGGATGGCGGCGGCGGCGCGGTCGCGGTTGTAGAGGGTGCGGCGTTTGGAAAACACCGCGGTTTCCGGCCCGTTGAGATATTTCGGCGCGCTGGTCTGGCTGTCATCGAGCCGCCGGCCGCCGAAACTGATCACCCGGCCCTGGCGGTCGCCGATCGGGAACATCACCCGGCCGGTGAAGAATTCGCGCGCGGGCTGCCCATCCTCGGCGGGGCGGAGCAGGCCGGCGGCGATCATCTGCTCGGGCGTGATCCCGTCCCGCGCGAGATCGGCGGCGAGCGCGCCGCGCCCGGGGGCGAAGCCGAGGCGAAAGCGGCGGATGGTCGCCTCGGTGAGGCCGCGTCGGCCGAGATAGGCGCGCGCGGCGGCGCCTTCGGGGAGCCGGAGACGGCGCTGGAAGCTTTCCGCCGCGTGTTCGAGCACGGCGAGGCTATCGCGCGCGGCACGCGCGGCGACGGCTTGATCCGGCCCCTCCTCCGGCACCGCGAGCCCGGCCTCGGCGGCGAGGCCACGCACCGCCTCGATGAAGCTTTGTCCCTCGGCCTGCATGACATAGCTGATCGCATCGCCATGGGCGCCGCAGCCGAAGCAATGGTAATGATCGTCATAAACGTAGAAGGACGGCGTTTTTTCGCCGTGGAACGGACAGCAGCCCTTCCATTGCCGCCCCGAGCGGGTAAGGCGCACCCGCCGCCCGATCAGCGCCGGGAGCGGCGTCTTGGCGCGCAATTCCTCAAGAAAACCGGGCGGGAGGGCCATCAGCCGAGGCCCCTTCGGCAGAGCGCCGCGAGATTTTTTTTCTCAAATCCGTTTTTCTCGTTGCTCTGGGAAATTATTTCCCACATCATTCCCGCATGGCCCTCACCGTCGAAGATCTGATCGCCCGCCTGGGGGGCGCCGAAGCCGCCGCCGAGCGGCTCGGCGTCGGCACCGAAGCGCTGCGCAAATGGCGCCAGGCGCGGAGCCTCCCGGCGCGCCACTGGCCGGCGCTGCTCGCCGCGACCGGGCTCGACCTCACCGATCTGCCCGGCGCCTTTGTGCGGAGTGACCCCATGCCCCAGCCCAACGATCCTCCCGCCGGCGCCACCGCCGCCCTCGTCCTCGCCGATGGCGCGGTGTTCTGGGGACGCGGCTTCGGCGCTGCGACCGCCGATCCGGCGCCGGTCGGCGAGGTCTGCTTCAATACCGGCATGACCGGCTATCAGGAGACCCTGACCGATCCCTCCTATGCCGGCCAGATCATCACCTTCACCTTTCCGCATATCGGCAATGTCGGCGCCAATGGCGAGGATGTCGAGGCCACGACGATCGCCGCGCGTGGCCTGGTTCTGCGCGAGGATATCACCGCGCCGGCCAATTGGCGCGCGAGCGAGGATCTCGGGGACTGGCTCGCGGCGCGCGGCGTTGCCGGCATCGCCGGGGTGGACACGCGGGCGCTGACCCTTCGCATCCGCGACCACGGCGCGCCCGCCGGCGTTCTCGCCTATCCGCGCGATGGCCGCTTCGATCTCGCCGCCCTTCGTGATGCCGCGCGCGCCTGGCCGGGCCTTGAGGGGATGGACCTCGCCCGCACCGTCACCTGCCCCCAAAGCTATGAATGGGACGAGACCGTCTGGGCCTGGGGGCGGGGCTACGGCCGCCAGATGGCGCCGAGGCACCATGTCGTCGCGGTCGATTACGGCGCCAAGCGCAACATCCTCCGCGAACTCGCCGCCGCCGGCTGCCGCGTCACCGTGGTGCCGGGAACCAGCCGCGCCGAGGACATTCTCCGCCTCCGGCCGGACGGCGTTTTTCTCTCGAACGGCCCCGGCGACCCGGCGGCGACGGCCGAATACGCGGTGCCGGCGATAGAGGGCGTGCTCGCCGCCGGTCTGCCGCTGTTTGGGATCTGCCTCGGCCATCAGCTCCTCGCGCTCGCGCTTGGTGGGCGCACCTACAAGATGGCGCGCGGCCATCGCGGCGCCAACCAGCCGGTCAAGGATTTGCGCAGCGGCCGGGTCGAGATCACCAGCCAGAACCACGGTTTCGCGGTCGACCCCGCGAGTCTCCCGGACGGCGTCGTGGTGACCCATACCAGCCTCTTCGACGGCTCGAACGAGGGCATCGCGCTCACCGGCAAAAAGGTGTTCAGCGTGCAATACCACCCCGAGGCCAGCCCCGGCCCCTCCGACAGCCATTATCTCTTTGGCCGCTTCGCGGCGCTGATGGACCGCTGATCAATGCCCAAACGCACCGATCTCCATTCGATCCTGATCATCGGCGCCGGGCCGATCGTCATCGGCCAGGCCTGCGAGTTCGATTATTCCGGCGCCCAGGCGTGCAAGGCGCTGCGCGCCGAGGGCTATCGCGTCATCCTGGTCAATTCCAATCCGGCGACGATCATGACCGATCCGGAATTGGCGGATGCGACCTATATCGAGCCGATCACGCCGGAGATCGTCACAAAAATCATCGCCCGCGAACGCCCGGATGCGCTGCTCCCGACCATGGGCGGGCAGACCGCGCTCAATGTCGCGATGCAGCTCGCCAAGAGCGGGGTTCTCGACACATACGAGGTCGAGCTGATCGGCGCCCGCGCCGAGGTCATCGACCGCGCCGAGGACCGGCTCAAATTCCGCGACGCGATGGCGGCGATCGGCATCGAAAGCCCACGGAGCGCGATCGCCCACACCATCGAGGAAGCGCGCGCCGCACTCACCGGAATCGGTCTCCCCGCCGTCATCCGGCCGAGCTTCACGCTCGGCGGCACCGGCGGCGGCATCGCCTATAACCGCGAGGAATTCGACCAGATCGCGCAAGGCGGCCTCGCCGCCTCGCCGGTCTCGGAGGTGCTGATCGAGGAAAGCGTGCTGGGCTGGAAGGAATTCGAGATGGAGGTGGTCCGCGACCGCGCGGACAATTGCATCATCGTCTGCGCGATCGAGAATGTCGATCCGATGGGCGTCCATACCGGCGATTCCGTCACCGTCGCGCCGGCGCTGACGCTGACCGACAAGGAATATCAGCGCATGCGCGATGCCTCGATCGCGTGTTTGCGCGCGATCGGCGTCGATACCGGCGGCTCGAACGTGCAATTCGCGCTCGATCCCGCCGATGGCCGGATGCTGATCATCGAGATGAACCCGCGCGTCTCGCGCTCCTCGGCCTTGGCCTCGAAAGCGACCGGCTTCCCGATCGCGAAAATCGCGGCGAAGCTCGCCATCGGCTACACGCTCGACGAACTCGGGAACGACATCACCGAGACCACGCCGGCGAGCTTCGAGCCGACCATCGATTACGTCGTCGTCAAGATCCCGCGTTTCACCTTCGAGAAATTCCCCGGCACCCCGGCGCTGTTGTCCACCAGCATGAAATCGGTCGGCGAGGCGATGGCGATCGGGCGGAGCTTCGCCGAGGCGCTGCAAAAGGGTCTCCGCAGCATGGAGACCGGGCTCTCCGGCCTCGATGAAATCACGCCTCCCGGCGATGGCGGGGCGGATGCGTTCCGCGCCGCCCTCTCGACCCCGCGCCCGGACCGGCTTTTGGTCGCGGCACAGGCGCTCAGGGCCGGGCTTTCGGTCGCGGACATCCATGAGGCGTGCAAATTCGACCCCTGGTTTTTGCGCCAGATCGAGGCCATCATCGCCGCCGAACGCTTGGTGCGCGAGGCGGGCCTGCCGGAGAGCGCGAGTGCGCTCCGGGGGCTCAAGGCGCTCGGCTTTTCAGACGCCCGCCTCGCCGAACTCGCCGGCCGGGGTGAGGCGAGTGTCGCCGAACTTCGCGCCCGGCTCGGCGTTCTCCCGGTCTATAAACGGATCGATACCTGCGCCGGCGAATTCGCCTCCGCGACCCCTTATATGTATTCGACCTACGAGGGCGGGTTCGGCGCCCCGGTCTGCGAGGCGGCGCCGAGCACGCGGGAAAAAATCATCATTCTCGGCGGCGGGCCGAACCGCATCGGCCAGGGCATCGAGTTCGATTATTGCTGCGTCCACGCCGCCTATGCGCTGCGCGAGGCGGGGTATGAGACCATCATGGTCAATTGCAATCCCGAAACCGTGAGCACCGATTACGACACTTCCGACCGGCTCTATTTCGAGCCGCTCACCGCGGAAGACGTCATCGCCCTGGTCCGGCGCGAGCAATCGGCGGGAAAACTGCTCGGCTGCATCGTGCAATATGGCGGACAGACGCCGCTCAAGCTGTCGCAGGCGCTCGCGCGCGCCGGCATTCCCATTCTCGGCACCTCGGCGGAGGCGATCGACATCGCCGAGGACCGCGAGCGTTTCCAGAAGCTGTTGCAGAGCCTCGCTTTGTTGCAGCCGGAAAACGGCATCGCGCGCTCGGCGGCGGAGGCGGAGGCGATCGCCGAGCGCATCGGCTATCCGGTGGTGATCCGGCCGAGCTATGTGCTCGGCGGGCGGGCGATGGAAATCGTCCATGACCGCGTGGCGCTGGCCCGCTACATGCGCGAGGCGGTGCGCGTCTCGGGCAGCAACCCGGTGCTGATCGACCGCTATCTCGCCGATGCCATCGAGGTCGATGTCGATTGCATCAGTGATGGCGAAACCGTCTATGTCGCCGGCGTGATGGAGCATATCGAGGAGGCCGGCATCCATTCCGGTGACAGCGCCTGCGCGCTGCCGCCCTATTCGCTGCCGCCGGCGATCGTCACCGAACTCCGCGCCGAAACCGTCTCGCTCGCCCGGGCGCTCAAAATCGTCGGGCTGATGAACGTGCAATACGCGATCCAGGGCGATGCGATCTACGTCCTCGAGGTCAATCCGCGCGCCGCCCGCACCGTCCCCTTCGTCGCCAAGGCGACGGGGATCGCCGTCGCCAAGCTCGGCGCGCTGGCGATGGTCGGCCGCCGGCTCGATCCGGCCCGCCTGCTCGCGCCGGCGGCGGGCGTTCATGTCGCGGTCAAGGAATCGGTGTTCCCGTTCGCGCGTTTCCCCGATGTCGATGTCATTCTCGGGCCGGAGATGAAATCGACCGGCGAGGTGATGGGGCTCGATGTCAGCTTCGAGCGCGCTTTCGCCAAGGCCCAGCTCGGCGCCGGGGTCAATCTTCCGGCGGCGGGGACGGTGTTCCTCTCGGTCAAGGATGGCGACAAGCAGGCGGTGGTCTCGCTCGGCCGGCGCCTGATCGAGATGGGATTTCGCATTTTGGCGACGCGGGGGACGGCGGCGCGGCTCCGCGAGGCCGGGCTCGCGGTCGCGGTGGTCAACAAGGTGCTCGAAGGCCGGCCGCATTGCGTCGATGCCATTCGTTCCGGCGAGGTGCAGTTGGTGATCAACACCGCCTCCGGCGCGCAATCGGTGCATGACAGCTTCGATATCCGCAGGAGCGCCCTGACCCATGGCGTGCCGCACTACACCACCATCGCCGGCGCCCGCGCCGCCGTGCACGCGATCGCCGCCCTCCGCGCGGGAGAGCTTGAAGTCGCGCCGCTGCAAGGGTATTTTCACGGATCGTTCTGAACCGCCGCGGTCCGGGCGGGCGAGCCGTTCCGGGCGCGCTCGCCGGGATCGGGGCGGGGTTTTCTTGACACTGGGTCCGACGCCGGGGTCCGCAACCGGACAGCCGGCCTTATCTTTTCTCGAATGATCGTGAGATCGAGGGTCAACGACGTGCAGAAGTTCCCGATGACCGCCCCCGGCCTGCAACGCTTGGAGGAGGAGCTGCGTCATCTCAAATCGGTCGAGCGGCCGGGCGTCATTCGCGCCATCGCCGAGGCGCGGAGCCACGGCGATCTGTCGGAGAACGCCGAATACCATGCCGCGCGTGAGCGCCAATCCTTCATCGAGGGGCGCATCGCCGAACTCGAGGAGATCGTCGGCGCGGCGGAAGTGATCGATCCCGCCTCGCTCTCCGGCGATCAGGTGAAATTCGGCGCCCATGTCCGCCTGATCGACGAGGAAACCGAGCAGGAGGCGGCCTACCAGATCGTCGGCATGCACGAGGCGGATATCAAGGCCGGGCGCCTGTCGATCTCGTCGCCGCTGGCCAAGGCGCTGATCGGCAAGAAGCCGGGGGATCAGGTGTCGGTGCCGGCGCCGGGCGGCGATCGCAGCTACGAAATCCTCGCCGTCAGTTTCGGCTGAGCGCGGTGTCCCTCCCCGCCGTCACCCTCGCCGATGTCGAGGCCGCGGCCGCGCGCATCAAGGGGCGCGTCCTCGCAAGCCCGGCGCTGGCGGCGGATACGCTCTCGCGGGTGACCGGGGCGCGGGTTTTCCTCAAACTCGACAATCTCCAGGCGACCGGCGCCTTCAAGGAGCGCGGCGCCGCCAACCGTCTCGCCCTGCTCAGCGCCGAGGAGCGCGGGCGCGGCGTCATCGCGGTCTCGGCCGGCAATCACGCCCAGGCCGTCGCCCGCCACGCCAGCCTCGATGCCATCCGCGCGACCATCGTCATGCCGCGCTTCACCCCGGCGACCAAGGTCACCCGCACCGCCGGCTGGGGCGCCGAGGTGGTGCTGCATGGCGAGACCCTGGCCGAGGCGGCGGCCGAGGCCCATCGCCTCGCCGAGCGCGATGGCCTGGTCTTCATCCATCCCTATGACGATCCCGGCGTGATCGCCGGCCAGGGCACGCTGGCGCTGGAATTTCTCGCGCAAATCCCCGATCTCGACGTGCTGGTGGTCCCGGTCGGCGGCGGCGGTCTGCTCGCCGGCTGCGCCGTCGCGGCGAGCGCGCTCCGGCCGGGGATCGAGATCATCGGCGTCGAGGTCACCGCCTATGCCGCCCTCGCCCAGCGTCTCGCCGGCCAGACGGTCGCGGTCGGCGGCCCGACCATCGCCGAGGGCATCGCCGTCCGCGATATCGGCGAAATCCCGCTGGCGCTGATCCGGCAACTGGTCTCCGATGTGCTGGTCGTCCCCGAACGCGCCATCGAGCAGGCGATCGCGCTGCTCGCCGAGGGCGCCAAGGTGGTCGCCGAGGGCGCCGGGGCGGCGGGGTTGGCCGCGGTGCTCGCCTATCGCGAGCGCTTTGCCGGGCGGCGGGTCGGCGTTCCGGTCTGCGGCGGCAATATCGATCCGCGCATCCTCGCCAATGTGCTGCTCCGCAATCTGCTCCGCGACGGCCGCCTGCTCCGCCTCAGCCTCGAAATCCCCGACCGGCCCGGGGTGCTCGCCGATATCGCCGGCACCATCGGCGCGGCCGGCGGCAACATCATCGATGTCTCGCACCACCGGCTGTTCGCCTCGCCGAGCGTGCAATCGGCGGGGCTGGAATTGATGGTCGAGGCGCGCGACACGCAGCATGGCGACGCGATCGTCGCCGCCCTGGCGAAAACCTATACCGTGCGGCGGCTGGCCGGCGAGAGCGGCACGGTCGGCTGAAACCGGGCGGCTGAAACCGGGCGGCTGAAACCGGGGGCGGCCCTCAGGCGCGGCCCGGCGGCCGGCGCGGCGAGGCTTTCCTCGCCGGTGGCGCGGGCGACGGCGGCGAGCAGGCGAAGCGCTTCCGGCCCGCCGAGATTGGCGAGCCCGCCGTCTTCCATCTCCGCCGCCAGGATCTCGGCCTGACTGGCGACGGTCTCGACGGCGCGGCGCAGCGCCTCGCGCGAGAGGATCAGTTGCATGTCGTCGGAAAGCAGGTTCCACTCGCACAGCATGACGCGAAGCACCTCGGGTTAGCGATTCGGGGGTTAGCCATTCTGGCGTCTTTCGGTTCGGCGCCGCGGAGGCGGACCGCCGGGATCGCGCCAGTTTCGCCCGAGGGCGTTAATTCCGAGTTTGCACGGGCGGGAAAATCGCGGGGCGGGAAATTTCGTAGAGCGCGACGGCGGCGGCGGCGCTGACGTTGAGGCTCTCCATCGCCCCCGGCATCGGGAGCCCCGCGATCTCGTCGCAGGTTTCGCGGGTCAGGCGGCGGAGACCCGCCCCCTCCCCGCCCAGAACCAGCGCCACCCGCCGCCCGGCGAGCGCCGGGCCGGAGAGCGCCTGGCCGCCGGCATCCAGCCCGACCACCCAGAATCCCGCCGCCTTGAGCGCGACCAGGGTGCGCGCGATGTTCACCGCGCGGAGCAGCGGCACGGTTTCCAGCGCCCCGGCGGCGGCCTTGGCCATGGTCCCGGTCTCGCCCGGGGCATGGCGCTCCTGGACGATGGCGCCACAGGCGGCGAACGCGGCCGCGGCGCGGAGGATGGCGCCGATATTGCGCGGATCGGCGATCTGATCGAGGACCAGGATCGGGCCCGGCCGTTCCAGCACCCGGGCCAGAGGCGGCGGCGTCAGCGGATCGACGAGCAGTGCCGCACCCTGATGCGCGGCCTCCGGGCCGAGCAATTGATCGAGCCGGGCGCGCTCGACGCGCTCGGCGGCAAGCGGCCAGGGCGGCGGCCGGCGCGCCGCCAGCGCCGCCTCGGCCTCCTCGGTCAGCAACAGGCGACGCAGGCGCCTTGCCGGGTTGGCGAGCGCCGCGGCGACGGCGTGCGCCCCCGAGAGCCAGAGCGTGCCGCGCGGCGCCTCCTCCGGACGCAAAGCGGGCGGGCGCGCCGGGCGGAACGGACGCCCCTGGAACTGCCCCTGGAACTGCCCTTGGGACTGCTCCTGGGACTGCCCCTGGGGCTG
>JAKCCP010000175.1 GCA_021841985.1 Pseudomonadota bacterium
GCAGGCGAAATCGTCATGGCGGCGGGATCCCTCGTCTGCGCCTTCGCGCCCAGTGTCGGCGTGTTGATCGGTGGCCGCGCCGTCACGGGCATGGCCGCGGCCCTGCTGCTGCCATCCTCGCTTGCGATCATTCGCGTGGTCTGGCCGGAGCCGGCGGCGCGCGGGCGCGTGTTGGGCGTCTGGGCAAGCTGCAACGGGCTCGCCTTCGCGATCGGCCCCACGCTCGGCGGCATCCTGATCGAGCATTCCGGATGGCGGAGCGTGTTCTTGCTCGCGGTTCCGCTGGCGTCCGCCGCCTTCGTGCTGGCGGAGATGGCGGTGCCGGAGTCCGCCGACCCGAACGGCCGGCATTTCGACCTACCGGGCCAGGTCTTCGGCGCGCTCACGCTCGGGGGCGTCGCGCTCGCCGCGATCGCCGTTCATGACGGAGGATGGCTTTGGGTGGTGGCCCTCGGTGTCGCCGCCATCGCCCTGCCGCTTTTCCTCCGCATCGAGCGCCGACGCGGTCAGGCGGCACTGGTCCCCCTCGACTTGTTTCGGATCCGGGCGTTCGGCGGCGGCATTGCCGCTACCGCGGCCATGACGTTCGGCATCTACGGTATGATCTTTCTGACACCGCTGCTCTGGCAATCCGAAGATCATTTGACGCCGAGCGACGCCGGCGCCGCGCTGCTCTCGGTCTCTCTCGCGTTCTTTCTCGTCTCCACACAATCCGGCCTTCTGTCGGAACGCATCGGGGCGAGGCTGATGATCGCCATCGGCACCGGACTGATCGGCTGCGGATCCCTCGTTCTCGCCATCACCGACGCCGGCATGCCGATGGTGCTGGCCCAGATCGGGCTGACGATGGCTGGCGTCGGGATGGGTCTCAATACCGGTCCGCTTTACGGATTAGCCGTTGGCAGCGTCGGCCAGGCGCGGGCGGGCACCGCGTCGGCGCTGATCAATGTCGCCCGGATGGTCGGAGCAACCTTGGGTGTCGCTCTGTTAGGCAGCGTGTTCGCGCTGCTCCATGGCGGCCCCGCGGGTTTTCGCGCGGCGATGCTCGTCGCGGGCGCCGTGCAGCTCGGCGGCGCGCTGGTGGCGTTCGTGCTGGTGAAATGACCGCCGGTCAGAACGGTTGCAGCAGGCGGTCGATATAGTGCAGTTCTTCTGCCGGGCGTTCGCGTTCGCCGCCACGGCGGCGGAGTTCGTCCTCGATGGTGCGGCTACGGGCCTGTTCCATGGTGTCCGGCACCGAGACATCGTTCGCTTCGTCGGCGCCGGCGCTGCCTTCACCGACGGCGCGGCCGAGCGGGTCGCGGCGGAGCCGGCGGGCGCGGCCGGCGCCGTTGGGATCGGTGCCATCCTCGCCGCCGCGCGCCTCGCCGCCGCTCTGGCCGAGCTGGTTTTCGCCCTCGCCCTCCTGATCGGCGCTTTGATCGCTGTCGTCGCGCGTTTCCGCCTCGGCCCGCGCCTGGCCGCCCTTCATCAGCGCGGTCAGCGCCTCCTGCTCGGCCGCCGCCGCCGCCGCATCCTCACCCTGGCCGAGTTCCTGCCCGGCGTGACCCATCGCCATGTCGGCCTCGTTGAAATTGGCGTCGGCATTGTCTCGGTGGAGATCGGCGGGGGATGTGTCATGGGATTGTCCGCCGCTTTGCGGGTTTTGGGCGTCGCTTCGCGGGCTCTGGGCGCCGCCATTCTGGCCGAATTTGCGGCGCCATTGCTGCAAGGCATGGCGGAGCGCCGTCTCGCCGCGCTGATCCGCCTGCTGCGCGGCGCTGGCATTGGCCTTGTCCGATGGCGTCGGCGGGCGCGGGGCGAGCATCAGGCCGAGCGGCAAGCCGCCGGGTTGACGGAACGGCCCCCCCGCGCCCTCGTCGTGCTCTTCGGCGCGGGCCTGGGCACGATCGAGCAACGCGCCCTGCTGGCGGACGAGTTCGCGGAGCGCGCCCTCCTCCTCGCGGCGCTGCTTGCGGGCGGCCTCACGGGCCGCGTCACGGGCCGGATCGTGGGGATGGGCGCGGGCGTTGCGGAGCGCGTTCAGCATCCGCTCCAGCGCCCGCATCTCGGCGCGAGCCTCGTCCATCCGGCCGGCCTCGGCGTCTTCGCGCATCCGCTCGGCCATCTGCCGGAGCTTCTCGGCATCGACCCGTGTCGTGGGCGCGGATAGCGGCGCGGCTTTTTTCGCGTCCTCGGCGAGAGCCTGGAGATGCGCCGCGAGCGCTTCCTGAAAGCGCTGCATCAAGCGTTCGATGTCCTCGGGGCTGACCTTCTCGTCGGTGGCACGGCGTTCCAGCGCGTCGTGCAATTCCTGGCGCGCGGCTTCCAGCGCCCGCTCGCTCTCGCCGGTGCGGCCTTCCTCGAAATGCAGCGCGAGCTGCCACATCCGCGTTTGCGCCTCGCCGATCGCGCCCGGCGCCGGGTCGCGGCGCAGCAGGGCCTCGATCGCGCGGTAATTGAGCCAGCCGCCGTAATCGGTGCCGAAGAGAGCGGTGCGCTGGGCGGTCTGGTCGAGAAGCGCGATGGCGCCGAGCCGCGCGCTGGGGTCGAGGCTCAGGGATTTGCGCGCCTCTGCCAGGGCCTGGGCGATCGGGTTGTGGAAATGGCGTTCCGGGAGGGTGAAGGCGGCGGGCTCGCTCGTCGCTTCGAGCCCGGCTTCGTCCCGCGCGACCAGCCGCGCCGAGACCGGCAGGCCCGCCCAGGGGTGCGCGGTGAGGTCGAGGATCGCCGTCGCATGGGCGGATTTCGGGCTGGCGCCGGGCAGCGGGAGGACGGTGTCCAGCGCCGGCGCCTCCGGCCGCGGCGCCAGCGAAAGACGAAGGCCGAGCGCCTTGACGCCGTATTGGTCGCTCGCCTGCCACGGCACGCGGAGTTCGGGGCGCCGCGGTTCGGAAGAGGACGGGCGCGGCCCGGCGGTTGAAGGCCCCGGCGGCGCGGTGAAGGCGACGTTCGGCGGCGTTGCCGGAATCAGCGTCACCTCCCACGCGCCGCGCTCGGCCCAACCCTGACGCACCGAGAGCCGGCCACCGGAGCGGAGCACCGTCTCGATCTGAAAACTATCGGCGTCGAGCGCCGCGAATTCGGTGCTCCGGCCATCGAACAGAAGGCGAGGCACGGCGCGGCGGCCGCTCAGCGTGACGGCAAGACGTGACCCGGCGGGAACGCTCACCTCTCCCCCGGGCGTCCCCCCGGGCTGAGGGAGAAAAAGCGGCGCGAGGCCGGTATAGGCGGGCGGCGTGATCCAGGCTTGCAAGAGCGGCGCCGGCCTGCCTGCGGCGAAGGCGAGATCCGGGGTCAAGGCGCGGCGGATCCGGGAAGGCGCCTCGGGCCCGGCGATGATCGCGGCGGCGGCGAGGGCGACGATCAGGGCGGCGCGGAGCGCGAAGCGGTCGCGCCGCGCGAGCCCGGGGTGT
>JAKCCP010000187.1 GCA_021841985.1 Pseudomonadota bacterium
ATAGTTTGCCGATACGTCGTCTAATTCGTCTATTGCGAAAGAGTTCGGCTATGAGTAAATAGCCGTCAACAAGACGTCGCCGACCAACGGCAGCGCACAAGGAGGAAACAATGAAAACAATCCGAATCCCGACGATGTCCGCCCGCGTGACCCGGCGCGTGGTGACCGGGGGCGGGCTTGCCGCGCTCGCGGCGCCTTTCGTCCGGACCGCGCGTGCCGCCGAACCGCTGCGCCTTGGCGTGCTCGTCGATATGTCGAGTTGGGGCCGCGATACCGGCGGCATGGGCTCGACGGTGGCGGCGCAGATGGCGGTCGAGGAATTGGGGGGCTTGGCCGGCGGCCGGCCGGTCGAGTTCCTGAGCGGCGATCATCGCATGAACCCTGATCTCGGTGTTCAGATCGCGCGCGATTGGTTTGACAACCAAGACGTCCAGGCGATCGTCGATGTGCCGATGTCGGCGCTCGGGCTCGCGATCAGCGGATTCTGCAAGCAGAAGAACCGCCTCGCGTTGCTCTCGGGGCCGGGGGCAAGCTCGATCACCAATCAGGACTGCAACGCCAATACCGTGCAATTCACCTACGACACCTACGCCCTTGCCCATGTCATCGGCGCGGCGATGGTGGCGGAAGGGGCCAAGACCTGGTTCTTCATCACCGCGGATTATTCCTTCGGCCATCAGTTGCAGGCGGATGCGACGGCGTTCATCGAAAAAGCCGGTGGCAAGGTGCTCGGCCATTCGCTCCATCCGCCGGGAGCGAGCGATTTCTCCGCCGTGCTGCTTGCCGCCCAGGCGTCCAAGGCCGATGTCGTCGCCTTGGCCAATGCCGCGCAGGACACCAACAACGCCATCAAGCAAGCCGCGGAGTTCGGCATCGGCCAGCGCTTGAATGGTCAGCGTATCGCCGCCCTTCTGATGTTCATCACCTATGTTCCCGCGCTCGGGCTCAAGACGGCGCAAGGGATCATGCTGACGACGGCGTCATATTGGGATCTCAACGCCGAGACGCGGGCCTGGTCGGAGCGCTTCTTCGCCCGCACCAATGTCATGCCGTCGATGGAGCAGACCGGAACCTATGGCGTCGTCTTGCATTATCTCAAAGCGGTGGCGAAAGTCGGCACCGATCCGCAGGCGGTGATGGCGGAGATGCGAAAGATGCCGATCAATGATGCGTTCGTCAAAAACGGCTATTTGCGTATCGACGGCCGGGTGATCCGCGATATGTATCTCGCGCGGATCAAGTCACCGGAGGAGTCGAAGGGGCCGTGGGATTATTATGATATCGTGCGCACGGTGAAGGGCGAGGATGCGTTTCGCCCGCTCGCCGACAGCCTCTGCCCCCTGGTCAAGAAAACCTGAGCCTCCATCAATGGGAACAAGAGACACATGAGCGGTTTCGCCAGCACGCATGATTTGGCCGAGAAGAAAATCTCCTTCGAGGAACTCGGCCCCGGGCTTTATGGCTACACCGCCGAGGGCGATCCCAATTCCGGTGTGGTGATCGGCTCATCCTCGGTATTGGTGGTCGATGCCCAGGCGACGCCGCAAATGGCGGAAGATGTCATCGCGCGCATCCGCGCCATTACCGAAAAGCCCATCCGCCATGTCGTGCTGTCGCACTACCACGCGGTCAGGGTGCTCGGGGCCAGCGCCTATCAGGGCGCCGAGATCATCGCCTCCGACGTCACCAACCGCCTCATCGAGGAGCGGGGTGCGGCCGACATGGCGAGCGAGATCGGGCGTTTCCCGCGCCTCTTCCGCGGCCAGGCCTCGATCCCCGGTCTCACCCATCCGAGCCTCGTCTTCCATGACCGCATGACCTTGAAACTTGGCAAGCGTGTCGTCGAGATCATCCATATCGGGCGCTCGCACACCGCCGGTGACACCATCGTCTGGCTGCCTGAGGAGCGGGTTCTGTTCGCCGGCGATACGGTGGAGTTTGGCGCAACGCCCTATTGCGGCGACGCGCATTTCACCGATTGGCCGGCGACGCTGGACAAGATCCGGGCGCTCGGCGCCGAGCGCCTGGTGCCCGGGCGCGGGCGTTCGCTGATCGGGCGCGATGAGGTCGCGGAGGGGATTGCCGGAACCGCGAGCTTCACCGCCGATCTTTTCGCGATCGTCAAGGCGGGGGTCGCCAAAAAACAGCCGCTCCATGAAATCTATGCCGAGGCGATGGCGGTCATGCGGCCAAAATACGGGCATTGGGTGATTTTCGACCATTGCATGCCGTTCGATGTCTCGCGCGCCCATGACGAGGCGTGCGGCATCGACTGGCCGCGCATCTGGACCGCCGAACGCGATCTCGAGATGTGGCGTGCCTTGGAAGCGGGCGCGGGGAAATCCTGAGACGCGAGAGATGAAATACCAGCCGCCGCGCTATGCTGTCCGGCCGCCGGCAAAATCCGCGGCACATCACAAGGTGGTGGTGGCGGGCGGCGGGCTGGTCGGGCTCACGCTCGCGCTCGATCTCGCGCGCCGCGGCATCGCCGTTGTCCTGCTCGATGACGACGATACCGTCTCGGTCGGCTCGCGGGCGATCTGTTTCGCGAAAAGGACGCTCGAGATCTACGATCGTCTCGGGCTCGGCGAACGTCTCCTCGAAAAAGGAGTCACCTGGAACACCGGGAAAATATTTTTCCAGGAGCGGGAGATCTACGCCTTCGACCTGCTGCCGGAGAGCGGCCATCATTATCCCGCCTTCGTCAATCTCCAGCAATATCACGTCGAGGAATGGCTGGTCGAGGCGTGCATTGCTGCCGGGGTGGATCTGCGCTGGAAGCATCGGGTGGCGTCGGTTGCCAATCATCCCGATCATGTCACGCTTCGCATCGAGACCCCGATGGGGCATTATGATCTCACCTGTTCCTGGCTGCTCGCCTGCGACGGCGCGCGCTCGACGATCCGCGAGGCGATGGCTTTGCCGTTCGTCGGACGCGCGTTTCGTGACCGCTTCCTGATCGCCGATGTCGAGATGCGGGCGCCGTTCCCGAGCGAGCGCTGGTTCTGGTTCGACCCCCCCTTTCATCGCGGCCAATCGGTGCTTCTCCATCGTCAGGCGGATGACATCTGGCGGATCGATTTCCAGCTCGGCCCCGAGGCCGACCCCGAGGAGGAACGAAAACCCGAGCGCGTCATCCCGCGCATCGAGGCGATGCTCGGCGCCACACCGTTCACCTTGGATTGGGTCAGCGTCTATACCTTCCGCTGCCGGCGGCTGGAAAAATTCGTCCATGGAAGGGTGGTTTTCGCCGGTGACGCGGCGCATCAGGTGAGCCCGTTCGGCGCCCGCGGCGGCAATGGCGGCGTGCAGGATGCCGATAATCTCGCCTGGAAACTCGCCGCCATTCTCGATGGCAGCGGCGGTGAAAGTCTGCTCGCGAGCTATGACGCCGAGCGCGTCTTCGCCGCCGATGAAAACATTCTCCACTCGACGCGGAGTACCGATTTCATCTCGCCGAAATCGGACGCCATCCGCGCCTATCGCGACGCAACCCTGCTGCTGGGTGAACGTTTCGAGTTTGCGCGCCGTCTGGTCAATTCCGGGCGGCTCTCGCTGCCGGCGATCTTGCGCGCGAGCCCGCTCAACGATCCCGCCTCCGCGGGGTGGGATGGCGCGCCGGCGCCCGGGAGCCCGGCGATCGATGCGCCGGTTCTCGATCATGGGCGTAGGGATTGGCTGTTGCGCCATCTCGGCGGACGAAATTTCACGCTGATGGCGTTTGCGCCGGTCGCGGACGGGGTGCGGGCGAAATTGCGCGCCCATGGGATCGAGACGGTGGTGATCGCCGATCGCGGAAGCGGTGACGGCGAGGCGTCGGTCCTCGTCGATGTCGAAGGCATGGTCAAGCGCCGTTACGGCGGACGGGAAGGCGGCGGGATTCTGTTCCGTCCCGATCAGCACGTCGCAAGCGTGATGACGCGCATCGATGGCGACCATGTCTGCGCGGCGCGCGATCATAGTCTCTCGGGCGGTTGCCCGGCCGTGGCGGAGATATCGGCATGACCCTCGATACCAGCGCCCATCTCGACGATCCGGATGCGATTTTCGTCGCGCTGGCCGCGGCCCATGCCGGGCTGGGCGCGGAACAATCGCGCCGCCTCGATGCCGCGATCGTGCTTTTGCTCGCCAATCAATTGCCGGCGACCGCGCCGGTTCTGGCGGCGATCGCGACCGCGCGGCGCGTCGTGCGCGGCGATGAGACCGATAGTCGCGAACCAGCAACGGAGTGAGGGGAGAACCGGAATGAACGCGATCGATCAGCGAACCGACGCCGATGGGCTCGCCCATCTCAGCGGTTTCGGCAATGAGTTTGCGAGCGAGGCCATCCCTGGCGCTTTGCCGCGCGGGCAGAATTCGCCGCAGCGCGTGCCTTTCGGGCTCCATGCCGAACAATTCTCGGCGACCGCCTTCACCGTGCCACGTGGCGAAGCGCGCCGCACCTGGCTCTATCGGATCGTGCCCTCGGCACGGCATTCGCGGTTCCAGCCGATCGATCAGCGCCTGTTCGCGGGGCCGCTCGCTCGGCCCAATCCCAACCGGATGCGCTGGGATCCGATTCCGATCCCCGATCAGCCGACGGATTTTCTCGCGGGCCTGATCACCATGGGCGCGAATAGCGAGGCGACGGCGCCGGCCGGCGTCAGCCTTCATCTCTATGTCGCCAATCGCTCGATGCGGCGGGCATTTTTCGACGCCGATGGCGAGTTGCTGCTGGTGCCGCAAGCCGGGCGCTTGCGTCTGGTGACGGAGTGCGGGCGGCTCGACGTCGCGCCCGGGGAAATCGCGATCATGCCGCGCGGGATGAAATTCCGCGTCGACCTCCATGACCCGAGCGCGCGCGGCTATGTCTGCGAAAATCATGGCGCGGCCTTGCGTTTGCCCGATCTCGGCCCGATCGGGAGCAATGGCCTGGCCAATCCCCGCGATTTTCTCGCGCCGCAAGCCTGGTTCGAGGACCGCGCCGAGCCGGTGGAATTGGTGCAGAAATTCCAGGGGACGCTCTGGTCGACGACGCTCGCCCGCTCACCTTTCGACGTCGTCGCCTGGCATGGCAATGCGGTGCCGTGCAAATATGATCTTTCGCTGTTCAATACGATCGGCACGGTGAGTTTCGACCATCCCGATCCCTCGATCTTCACCGTGCTCACCTCGCCGACGCCGACGCCGGGCGTCGCCAATGTCGATTTCGTGATTTTCCCGCCGCGTTGGATGGTCGCCGAACACACGTTTCGCCCGCCCTGGTTCCATCGTAACGTCATGAACGAATGCATGGGCCTCGTGCATGGTGAATATGACGCCAAGGCGGGCGGATTTTCACCGGGCGGTCTTTCTCTGCATGCCTGCATGAGCGCGCATGGGCCGGACGCGCCGACCACCGAGCGCGCCATCGCATCCGACCTCGCCCCGCACAAGATCGATAACACGCTCGCTTTCATGTTCGAAACCAGCCTCGTCATCCGCCCCAGCGAATTCGCGCTCACTTGCCCGCAATTTCAAAAAGACTATGATTCATGCTGGAATGACTTGAAAGCGAGTTTCACCGGGAACGGCCGATGATCGATGCGACGCATGATCCGTCGCGCCGGAGTTGGGTTGCGAGCGCCAATGGCCATTCCGAATTTCCCATCCAGAACCTGCCATTGGGGGTTTTTTCGCCAAACGGCGATGACGCGCGGATCGGGGTTGCGATCGGGGATGCGATCCTCGATCTCCGCGCGCTTGCGCAAGCCCAGGTGGTCGATGCCGCCATCGCGACGGCCTGCGAGCAGCCGACGCTCAATGCCCTCTTGAGCGAGACGGTCGCGGCGCGGGCCGCGCTTCGGCAAACGCTCTCGGCGATCCTCGACGAGACGGCAAAACCGCGCCCGGAATGGCTGCGCCCGATGGCCGATTGCGTGCTCCACCTGCCGGCGCGGATCGGCGATTACACCGATTTTTTCGCCGGAATCCACCACGCGAGCAATACCGGGCGGCAATTCCGCCCCGACAATCCGCTGTTGCCCAATTACAAATATGTGCCGGTCGCCTATCACGGGCGCGCGTCCTCGGTGATCGTCTCCGGCGAAGGGGTGCGGCGGCCGAACGGGCAGCGCAAGCCGGCGAGCGAGACGGTGCCGAGTTTCGGTGCGAGCCGCAATCTCGATTACGAACTCGAACTCGGCATCTGGGTCGGGCGCGGCAATGCCCTCGGCGAGCCCATCCCGATCGCCGAAGCCCGTGATCACATCGCCGGTTTTTCGCTTCTGAACGACTGGTCGGCGCGCGATATCCAGGCGTGGGAGTATCAACCGCTCGGCCCGTTTCTCGCCAAGAATTTCGCAACGACGCTCTCGCCCTGGATCGTCACCGCCGAGGCCCTGGCGCCGTTTCGCCTCCGCCAGGCGCCGCGCCCGGCCGGCGATCCGGCGCCACTTCCGTATCTTTTCGATCCCGACGATCAGGAATCCGGCGCTTTCGATATCACGCTCGACATCTTGCTCCTGACACCTGGGATGCGCGCGGCGAACGCGGCACCGGTGCGGCTCGCGCGCTCCAATACCCGCCATCTCTACTGGACGGCGGCACAGATGCTCGCCCATCACGCGAGCAATGGCTGCAATCTCTCCCCCGGTGATCTGTTCGGCTCCGGCACCATTTCCGGGCCGACGCCGGAGAGCCGTGGCAGCCTGCTCGAAATCACCGAAGGCGGGCGGAAGCCGCTGACGCTGCCCTCGGGCGAGACGCGGCGCTTCCTCGAAGACGGTGACGAGGTGATTTTTCGGGCGCACGCGGCGCGCGAGGGGGTCGTCGGCATCGGCTTTGGCGAGGCGCGCGGCGTGATCCTGCCGGCGCCGGAACTCCGCTGATCATTCGTGAAGTAAACGGGCGAGGACCGGCTCGATCGCCGCCGCCATTTTCGCCTGGCCTTCGGCATTGGGGTGAAGCGGGGGTTCCGGCGGGGTGAGCAACGGGTCGAGAAAAAGGGCGCGATCGAGCGTGCCGTTTTTCATGAATGCCCCGCTCACATCGAGAAAAGTGACGACGGGATCGGCACGATAGCGGGTGGCGAGGGCGCGGTTGACGACGAGCGTCGTCGCGCTCGCCCATGCCGAGCGCTCGCTCGGCAGGATGCCGAGCAGCAGGATGCGGGTTTTCGGCAAGCGCTGGCGGAGGGCGGCGACATCGGCGGCGATGCCGGCGATCGTGTCCTCGGCCGACCAGTGCAGCCGGCCGAGATTATTGGCGCCGATCAGCACCACCGCCACTTGCGGGGCGATGCCGTTCGCCTCGCCATGCGTCACGCGCCACAGCAGATTGGCGGTGGTGTCGCCCTTGAAACCGAGATTGACGGCGTGGCGCGCGCCGTAATAGCGCTGCCAGATCGGGGTAAAATCGCGCCACGGCTCGGGGCCGGCGCGTTCGTAATCGGCGGTGATGGAATCGCCGTAGAATACCAGGTCGATCGGGGCTTTGCGCAGCGCCTCGGCTTTTTGCGCAAATCGCGCTTGCCACCAGGGGAGATCGAGGCGGGCGATCGGCGTCGCCGCGAGCACGACCCGCGGCCGCTCCGGCGCCGCCGCGGCGAGCGGGAGGGCGGCGAGGGCGGCGAAGAGCGCGCGACGCATCAAGAGAGCAGCGCGAGCGCCGCCAGCGCCGCCGCCCCGAGCGCGATGCAGTAATAGGCGAAGGGATTGAGCGCCCAGGAATCGTGGCGGCGGAAATAGCGCATGAGGAAGGCGGTGCTGGCGAAGGCGGTGATCCCGGCGACGATCGCGGCGATGGTCGCAATCGCCAACACGCCGGGCGGCATGCCCTGATGATGCAGTTTCGGCACTTCGAGAACGGTCGCGCCGAGAATGATCGGGGTTGCGATGAGGAAGGAGAAATGCGCCGCCCCCTCGTGGTCGATGCCGCGCAAGAGCGCGCCGACGATGGTCGCGCCGGAGCGCGAAATGCCGGGGATCAGCGCCGTGCATTGCCAGAGCCCGATGGCCAGCGCATCGCCCGCCGAGAGCGTCGATAACGGACGATGCCCGCGCCCGCGGAGACGTTCGCCAAACAGCAGCAAGCCGCCATTGATGATCAGAAACAGCGCCGCGATCATCGGCGAGGCGAAGAGGCCGCGGAAAAAATGCTCGAACACGAAGCCGATGATCACCGCCGGGAGGGTCGCGATGACGATCAGGGCGAGGACGCGGCGGCTTTCGCGTGCCTGGTGCGGGTCATCGAACCCGATGACCCCACGGGCGAGCGCCCACCAATCGCGCCAGAAATAGAGCAGCAAGGCGGTCGCGGTGCCGAGATGGAGCATCACCAGGAAGGGCAGGAACGAGGGCGCGCGTTCATCGAGGTTCATGCCGAAAACCGCCGGCAGCACGACCGCGTGGCCGAGGCTGCTGACCGGGAATAATTCCGTCGCCCCCTGGAGGATGGCTACGGCGATCGCGTGCAGCAAATCCATGCGGCTCTCGGCTCCTTCCGGGGTGGGACCGCTCGCTTGGTGGCCGAAACCGGGGCGGTTGACAAGCGCCGATCGGCTCATCCCTGATGGCTGGCCCGCATGACGAGGTTTTCATGACACTCGAACAACTCAGAATTTTCGTCGCCGTCGCCGAGCGCGAACACGTCACGCGGGCGAGCCTCGCCCTCAATCTCACGCAATCGGCGGTGAGTGCCGCGGTGCAGGCGCTGGAGGGACGGTTCGGGGTGAAATTATTCCACCGCGTCGGGCGCAATATCGCGCTCAGCGAGGCGGGGCGGATTTTTCTCGACGAGGCCCGCGCGGTGCTCGCCCGCGCCGCCGCCGCCGAGCGGGCGCTGGTCGATCTCAGCGGCCTCAAGCGCGGGCGGCTGGTGATTGCTGCGAGCCAGACCATCGCCGTCCACTGGCTGCCGCGCCATCTCGCGCGGTTTCGCGCCGCCTGGCCGGAGATCGATCTCAGCGTCACCATCGGCAACACCGCGCAGGTCTCGCACGCGGTCAAGGAGGGCGAGGCGGAACTCGGTTTCGTCGAAGGCGATACCGATGCGCCGATGCTGGCGGCGCGGCCGGTGGCGGAGGATCGGCTGGCGCTGATCACCCCGCCCGACCATCCCTGGGCGCTGGCGGACGCCGCGCCGAGCGCCGAGGCGCTGGCCGCGGCGAACTGGGTGATGCGTGAATCCGGCTCGGGCACCCGCGCGGGGCTGGAGGCGGCGCTGCGGGCGCGCGGGGTGGCGCCGGAGGCGCTGCGGGTGGTATTGGAGCTGCCGGCGAATGAGGCGGTGCGGGTCGCGGTCACGGCGGGGGCGGGGGTGAGCGCGCTCTCGGACTATGTCATCGGCGAGGCGCTGGCCGCCGGGCAGGTGCGGCGCGTGCCCTTTGCCATGCCGGCACGGATGTTTCGGGCGCTCTGGCACCGCGAGCGGCATCGTGGCCACGCCGCGACGGCGCTGCTCGAGCTGATCGCCGCCGAGGCGCCGGCGTCTCGCCGCGGCACCGCCGCCGGCGGCTGAACCAACCGACGGGAGCACGAGACGATGCTGCGAGATCTGTTGTTCGGGCGCAAGCTCGCCAATCGAGAGGCCGAGGGACAGCGCATGGGGCTGGTCCCGGCCTTGCCGGCGATGGGTCTCGACGGGCTCAGTTCCGCGGCCTATGGGCCGGAGGCGACGCTCAGCATTTTGGTGGCGGCGGGCGGGGCAGGGAGCGGCCTGGTCGCGCCGGTGACCTGGGTGATCCTCGCGCTCCTGGCCATTCTTTATTTTTCCTACCGCCAGACCATCGCCGCCTACCCGAAGAATGGCGGCTCCTACACCGTCGCCTCGGAGAATCTCGGCGCCGCTGCCGGGCTGCTCGCCGCGATCGCCTTGATGATCGACTATACGCTCAACGTCGCGGTCGGCATTTCGGCGGGCGTCGCGGCGCTGATCTCGGCGCTGCCGGCGCTGCAACCCCTCACGCTCTGGCTCTGTCTCGCCATTCTCGCCGCCATCACCCTCATCAATTTGCGCGGGACCAAGGAATCGGGGCTTGCGTTCGCGCTGCCGACCTATCTGTTCCTCGGCTCCCTCGGCATCGTCCTGGTGCTCGGCGTCGTCAAAACGCTGCTCGGCGGCGGCCATCCGGCGGCGGTGATCCGGCCGCCGCCGCTCCCCAAGGCGGGGGAGGCGGTCGGGCTCTGGCTGTTGCTGCGGGCGTTTGCCAGCGGCTGCACGGCGATGACCGGGGTCGAGGCGGTGAGCAACAGCACCAGCGCCTTTCGCGAGCCGGTGGTGGTGAACGCGCACCGCACCCTGACCGCGATCGTGGTGCTGCTCGGGCTTCTGCTGCTCGGGATTTCCTATCTCGTGCCGGTCTACGGCATCTCGGCGATGGATCAGACGGCGCCCGGCTACCAAAGCGTGCTCTCGCAACTGATCACCGCGGTTTATGGCCATGGCTGGTTCTATTACCTCACCATCGCCGGCATTCTCGCGGTGCTGTGCCTTTCCGCCAATACCAGCTTCGTCGGGTTTCCGCGTCTTTGCCGGCTGGTGGCGAAGGACAGTTTCCTCCCCCACGCATTTGCCGCGCCGGGGCGGCGGCTGGTGTATTCGGTTGGCGTTTTGTTCCTTGCCGTCGGCGCCGGGCTGTTGCTGATCGTCTTCGACGGCGTCACCGACCGGCTGATCCCGCTGTTCGCGGTCGGCGCCTTTCTCGCCTTCACGCTGTCGCAAGCGGGGATGGCGGTGCATTGGTGGCGGGCGCGCGGGGAGCACGGCGCCGGGGCGCATTTTCGCCTCGTCGTCAACGGCTTCGGCGCCGCCGCGACCGGGCTCGCGCTCGCCATCATCCTGGTCGCGAAATTCGTCGAGGGCGCCTGGATCACGGTTGCCATCATCCCGGCGATGCTGCTCCTGCTGCGCGCCATTCGCCGCTATTATGCGACGCTGGACACAGCGATCCTCGGCGCCCGCGACCGCCGGGTGCAGTTTTCCCACTATGAGCCGCCGGTGGTGCTGCTGCCGATCGAGCGCTGGGACCGGCTCGGGCGCAAGGCGCTGAATTTCGCGCTGCGCGTCTCGCCCGACGTCTTCGCGCTGCATCTGACCGCGCTCGAAGGCCCCGATGGCGCGAGCGAGGGGGAGGAGGCGCATGAGAAGACGCTGCGCGATAATTGGCGCCGCTATGTCGAGCAGCCGGCCAGGCGCGCCGGCCTCTCGCCGCCGCGACTGCTGATCGAGACCTCGCCGTTCCGGAGCATGGTTGGTCCCTTGCTGCGGGCGGCGCTCGATCTCGAAAAACGCTTTCCCGGCCGCCCGGTGATGGTGGTCATCCCGGAAGTGGTGGAAGGGCGCTGGTGGGAGATGTTTCTTCACACGCGCAATGCCCAGCGCCTGCGCCGGGCTTTGTTACGCCATGGCGGCGTCAATCTGGTGGTGGCGACGGTGCCGTGGCAGACCGCCGAGCCCGAGCCCTTGGGCGTGATCGCCGAGGAAGAGCCGGCGGAGGACGCCGCGGCGAAGCTCGCCCGATAGGGGGCGGAGAGGCCGTGACCGGGGACTTCGCGAGGCGCCAACCCTCAACGGGAATCGGGCGACGATCGCCGCGAGGTCGAAGGGCCCGGTCATGCCGCCCGCGTCGGCTCGTGCAGGCCGTAGGTCTCGAATTTCGCCGCGGTCTCGGCGATGTCGGCCTCGGAGAGCAGCACCGGCCCGCCGATCAGGAGGCTGTGGTAATATTGCCGGGCGATGGTTTCGAGTTCGACCGCCCGCCACATCGCCTTCGCCAGGGTCTCGCCGAGCGCGATCATGCCGTGATTGGCGAGGAGACAGGCGAGCCGGCCCGCGAGCGCCGTGAGCGCGTGCTCGGAGAGCGTCTTGGTGCCGAACGTGGCATAGGGGGCGCAGCGCACATTGGTGCCGCCGAAGGCCGCGATCATGTAATGGCAGGCGGGGATTTCCCGCCGGGTGATGGCGAGCGTGGTGCAATAGGTCGGATGGCTATGCACGACGGCGTTGATCTCCGGCCGCGCGCGCAGGATATCGAGATGGAAACGCCATTCGCTGGATGGCGGCAGCGGCCCCGACCAGGCGCCATACTCGCCGCCGATCGGCATCACCGCGACGTCTTCGGGGCGCATCGTCTCATAAGGCACGGCGGAGGGCGAAATCAGCATGGTCTCGCCGCGGCGGACGCTGATATTGCCCGACGTGCCCTGGTTGATGCCGAGCGCGTTCATCTGCCGGCAGGCGGCGACGATGGCGTGGCGAACCGTGGTTTCGGTCATGGCGGAAGATCCTCCAGAGCAGCATCCGTTCAGATAGGATCATCCGAACGGATTAAGTTGCTCGCCAAAACAAAGAGATAGAGAAATATTCGTGAGCCACCGCGAACGGATGTTGCTCTAGCCGTTGCCTCGCTCCGCCGCCTTCACCGCCGCCCAGGCCGCCTCCATCGCCGCGAGCCCCGCTTCCGCCGGGGTTTCGCCGGTGGCGGCCAGCCGCGCCTCCATTGCGTTGAAGCGGCGGGTGAATTTGCGGTTCGCCCGGCGCAGCGCGGTCTCGGGATCGAGCCCGAGCTTGCGGGCGAGATTGGCGAGCACGAACAGCATGTCGCCGACCTCGTCCTCGAGCCGCGCCGGGTCGGCGCTCGCGAGTTCGGCGCGAAGTTCGGAGGTCTCCTCATCGAGTTTGGCGAGAACCGCCTCGGCATCCGGCCAGTCAAAGCCGACCCGGGCGGCGCGCGCGGTGAGTTTATGCGCGCGAGCGAGGGCGGGGAGTGCGGCCGGCACGCCGGCGAGGGTTCCGGTCGCGCCGCCCGCCGCGCGTTCGGCGGCCTTGCCGCGCTCCCACATGCCGGCCTCGGCGCGCGCCTCGCCGAACACATGCGGATGCCGGCGGATCATTTTGTCGCTGATCGCGCGCGCGATGTCGGCGAAAGCGAAATGGCCCGCCTCCTCGGCGAGCCGCGCGTGATAGACCACCTGAAACAGGAGATCGCCCAATTCATCGGCGAGGGCGGGGATGTCGTCCCGGGCGATGGCGTCGGCGACTTCGTGGGCCTCCTCGATGGTATAGGGCGCGATGGTCGCGAAATCCTGCGCCCGGTCCCAGGGGCAGCCGGTCTCGGGATCGCGCAGCGCCGCCATGATCGTGATCAGGCGGCGGAGTTCCGCCTCCGCGCTCATGATGGCGGCGCGCAGCCGCTCGCGCAGCAGCGTCCGGGCTGGCGCGAGGGGCGCTGGCCTTCGTCGAGCAGGCCGCGATCGAGCAGGCGCTCGACCAGTTCGGTTTTCTCCGCCAGCGGATAATGGCGCCAGATTTCGCGCTTCATCGCCTCCGGCGAGCCGCCGCCATGGAGCGAGATGACCGAATACCAGCCGCCCTGATGGGACACGGTCAAATCCTCGAGGAGGCGCGCGACGTCGCGCCGCCGCTCGGGCGGGATATCGGCGCGGCCGGCGAAAACGCTGGCGAGTGCTGCGCTGGTTTCCGGATTGTGGTCCTCCTCCGGGCCGGGGAGGGCGACGATCAGCCCGCCGGAGAGGTAATGCGCGAGGCGCTGCATGTCGTAGATCTTGGCCGCGAGCAGGAGCTTGCCGATATTGGCGAAGACCGGCTCGGGCATCATCGATCCGGCCGGGTCGGCGACACCATAGACCGAGGCCGCGACGCCGCAGGCGAAAAACCCTTCCGTCACGGTGATCAGCTCCACCATCGCGTCCCGGATATGCCCATGGCGATCGGGATCGAGGCCGTTCGCCGCCGTCATCAGGGCGCCGGCGCCGATCAGGAGATCGCCGAAGCCGGCGCGCGCGCCGATGCAGGAATGGCGATGGTGGGTGGCATAGGCGGTGGTGAGAAACCCGCCTTCCGCGACCTCGCCGGCGAGGAAGACGCGCGCGTCGGGAACGAACACGTCCTCGAAATGGACGACACCGGTCGATTGGCCGTAACGCGCGGAGAATTTCGCCGCCGCCTCGCCCGGGCGGCCGGCCGGGCGGGCGATGATCGTCACCCCCGGCGCATCCACCGGCACCGCGCAGGCGACCGCCGAGGCGGCATCCTCGGGGTGATGGGTGCGGCAGGGGAGGACCAGGAATTCATGCAGGTAGGGCGCGCCGGTGACGATCGCCTTGACGCCGCGAATGACGATGCCGCCCGGCCGGCGGCCGGTGATGTGGACGTAAGCGTCACGATCGGCCTGCGCGCCAGGGCGGCGCGCGCGGTCGCCCTTGGCGTCGGTCATGGCGATGCCGAGCGCGAGATCCTGGTCCTGCACGGCGGCGAGATAGGCGAGAAAACGCGGATGATAATCCGTCCCCTGCGCGTCATCGCAGCGTCTCGTCGCCTGGAACAGCGCCCCTAGCGCGTCATGGGCGAGATAGCGCTGCGCGCAGCCGGATTCCCGGCAGACCAGGCGCACCGCTTCGAGCTTGCGGCGGAGATCGTCGGTGGTCTCGTCGATATGCAGCATGCGGTTGACGATCTCGCCGGAGGCCGATTGGCGGGCGGTCATCAGCGCCGCGTGTTCGGGGCGATGGGCGAAATCATAGGTGACACCGATCGCCGCGATGCCGGGGGCGAGAGCGGGCGCATCGGCGACGCTTTCGATCGCCTCGCCATTGACGAAGACCCGCGGCCGCAGGCGCCGGAGGCTGTCGCGATAGGCGGCGGCGGTCATCAGCATGGCGCGCTCTCCCCGTCCGGCGGCGATGATCCGCCCGCCCCGATCATAGGCAACCGCCCGGAGCGTTGCCAAGCGCAACACCCCGGGCGGCGTCATGACCGGCCTTGGCTGAAATCGCGTCAGCCGGCGTGGGGCTTGTCGAGATCGATCGCGACGAAGGCGGCGTTGCCGTGGCGGAGGATGCGGAGTGCGACCGCATGATGCTCATGCGCCGATTTGCGGATCGCCGAGACCGCGGCGTCCGGCCCGTCGATCGCCGTGGTGCCGACCCCGACGACGACATCGCCGGGCTCGATCCCCGCCGCTTCCGCCGGCGAGCCGGGCTCGACCGCGGCCACCACCGCGCCCTTGCTCTCGGCCGGCAGGTCGAGCTGGTCGCGGAGTTCGGGCGAAAGCGGCTGCAAGGCGAGGCCGACACGCGGCGTCTCCGCCCCCGCCGCGCCGCCGCGATCGGCGGTCTCGCCATCGGTCTGGGCGGCGATCGTCACCGTCTCGGTGGCCGGCGCGCCGTTCCTGATCAGGGTGATTTTGGCGTCCGCCCCCGGTTTCAGGGCGGCGATCTCGCGCGCCAGATCGCGCGGATCGGCGACCGCCTGGCCATCGACGGCGGTGATCACGTCGCCGGGCTGGAGTCCGGCCTTGGCGGCCGGCGAGCGCGGCTCGACATTGGCGACCAGGGCGCCTTTGTCGCCGCTCTGGCCGGCGGGAAGAGCGAGCGCCGCCCGCAGCGCCGCCGCCACCGGCTGCGCCGCGACGCCGAGATAGCCGCGCGTCACATGGCCGGAGGTTTCGATATCGGCGACCACGGTCTTCACCAGATTGGCGGGGATCGCGAAGCCGATGCCGATCGAGCCGCCGCTCGGCGAAAGGATCGCGGTGTTGACGCCGACCACGGTGCCATCCTGGGTAAATAACGGGCCGCCGGAATTGCCCTGATTGATCGGCGCATCGACCTGGATGAAATTGTCATAGGGGCCGGCGCCGATATCGCGCCCCTTGGCCGAGACGATGCCGGCGGTGACGCTGCCGCCGAGGCCGAACGGGTTGCCCATCGCGATCACCCATTGGCCGGGCTTGACCGCGCTCGAATCGCCGAGCGTGACATAGGGCAGGGGATGGTCGGCGGTGACGCGCAGCACGGCGAGATCGGTGCGAGCATCGCGGCCGACGACCTTGGCCGGCAATTCGCTGCCGTCGCTCAGCGTCACCATCACCGATTTCGCCTCGTGGACGACGTGGTTGTTGGTGACGATGATGCCGTCGGGGCTGACGATGAAGCCCGAGCCGCGCGCCTCGATCAGGTGCTTATGGGCCGGCATCCCGTCCGGCGCCATCGGGAACGGCGAGGGCATCGGCCCTTCGTCATCGGTCTGGCTCGCCTGCAAGCGGGTGGTGATGGAGACCACCGCCGGTTTGACCCGGCTGACGAGAGCGGAGAAATCCGGCAGCGCGGCTTGGGCCGGGGCGGTTTGGGTCGGGGCGGTTTGGGTCGGGGCGGTTTCGCCGGCCTGCGCCGGGCTGCGTTCGGCCAGGGCATAACCGCCGAGCGCGGTGCCGGCGAGCAGGGCGGCGGCGAGGAGGCTCCCCGAGCGCGCCTTGCGCCGGCACATCAGCCCCTTGGCGGCCGGGGCGGCTTCGGTCTGGCGGGTGTGTTCTTGCGTTGACATCGCGTGTTCCTTGAACAAAGAAGTGGCCGTGCCACGACGAATGCGATGTTGGACCAGACGGCCGAACGTTGCCGTGACGGAGCAATGAAAACGGCGCAATGACGTCCCTGTCATTCGCCGGTAAAGAAGGCCGGATCAGCACAGGGTCCGGTGAGCATGCGGCCGGGTTAGCACAGGGGTAGTGCAGCGGTTTTGTAAACCGAAGGCCGGGGGTTCAAATCCCTCACCCGGCATCAAAATTTTCCCTGGCCGCATCTTTCCCTGGCCGCATCATCGCCCGCGCCACGCGGGGCAATGTCGGAAGCCGACCGGTGAGGGGCCCGGATCGGCCAGCGGCGGCGTGACCCACCCCCGTTCGCGGTTGCTCACGGCGGGCGAGGTATTTTGAGAAAACACGCGCCCCCATGCCGATTTTCGATCATCACGCTAGCACACCGAAGCCACCGATGCGCTGCGTGCCCGTCATGGAGGGCGCCCATGGCCGGCACCAGCGCGACCCGCGCGCCACGCCCCCACCATGGGGCGGAGCGCCGCCGGGTTACGCGCGACCGGCAGTATCGAAGCCTCTCCCGCCTCGTCCGAAAGGGAAGAGGTCAGAGATGGGCCGATGAGGCGCCTCCCTGCATGGCGTGCTGTTTGCGCATCGCCCGTCGATAGGCACGGATTTCGTCCAGCGTCACGTAGCCTTTATGCGCGGTATCGATGGCGTCGAAATGCTTGGCGATTTTGGGCATGCCGGCCGCCGCCTGTTCGCGGGTCAGACGGCCGTCATGGGTGGTGTTCGCGGCCGCGAATCGTTGCTCCAGCCTGGTCTTGTGGTCATGGGGCTTGGCCGCCGGCGGCGCGGTGGCGGTGGCCGGGGCGGATTGCGGCGCCGCCGGCTGGGCAAGGGCGGCGGGGGCGAAGGCTGCGGGAACCAGGACCACGGCGGTGATCAGCAGGCAGGCGGCGAGCGGCAGGGAGGGACGCATTTCGATAACCTTTCATCGGAATACGGGGCGATCATGAGTGAATCGCATGAGGGCAGAAAAATAGCTTGGGCGCGACCGCCCGGCATTGATTTTTCGTCTTGACAGCGATGCGTCCCCACTTGACCGCGCCTGGGTTTGTATGAAATTGCGGCTAATCCGCGATTTTATAGGATGTCGCCATCCCGCGCTTCCCGTTCCCTCCCGCCCGGCGCATCGGCAATGAAGCGCTGTTCGGCTTGCGCCCCGTCGTCACCTTCTGCCGTCGTCACCTTCTGCCGTCGTCACCCTGAAGGGCTCAGAGATCCGCCCCCGAGGCGCCGCCGCCGAAGGAGGCGCGGATCAGCCGCCAATCACCGCTCGCGGCGCCGCCGAGCGCGGTGATCAGCGCCGCTTCGTTCCGCCAGAAGGGATCGCAGGGGAACGCCTCGGTGATCAGCCCGCCGCTGATCGCGAGAAAATGCCAGATCTCCCCCGCCGGTCCCTCGGCGACCCCGAGCCCCTCGCCGCTTCCGTTCGTGAGCGCAACG
>JAKCCP010000363.1 GCA_021841985.1 Pseudomonadota bacterium
ATGGCAGCGCCCTCGATGAGCTTCTGCGCAATGCCGATCTCGCCATGTACCGCGCCAAGGCCGATGGCGGCGCCGGGTTCCGGTTTTATTGCGCCGACATGAACCAGAGCGCGCGCGAGGCGATCCGGCTCGAGGCCGATCTGCGCCAGGCGGTCGCGCAGGAGCATTTCGTGCTGCATTTCCAGCCGCAGGTGAATGTCGAAACCGGCCGCATCGTCGGCATGGAGGCGCTGCTCCGCTGGCAGCGTCCGGGGGTCGGCCTCGTCAAGCCGGGCGAGTTCCTGCCGGTCGCCGAGGAAACCGGGCTGATCGTGCCGATCAACGCCTGGGTGCTGCGCGAGGCCTGCCGCCAGGCGCAGGCCTGGCGGGAGCGCGGCTTGCGGCCGCTCCGCCTCGCGATCAACCTCTCGCCGGTGCAGTTCCGCCGCCAGAACGTGTTCGACGTGGTCTCGGAGGCGCTGCACGAAACCGGATTCGATGCCACTCTCCTCGAACTCGAGCTGACCGAGACGATCCTGATGGAAAACGCCGAGGCCTCGGCGCGGACGCTCCGCGCGTTGCAGGCGCTCGGCGTCACCTTCGCCATCGACGATTTCGGCACCGGCTATTCCTCGCTCAGCTATGTCAAGAATTTTCCCGTCGACCGCCTGAAAATCGATCAATCCTTCGTACGCAACCTCAAGACCGATCCGAGCGACACCGCGATCGTCCGCGCCATCATCAATCTCGGCCATAGCCTCGATATCGAGGTGGTGGCGGAAGGGGTGGAAACCCGCGAGCAATTCACCCAGCTCGCGGCCGAGGGATGTGACGAGGTGCAGGGCTATCTTTTCGGCCCGCCGCTCACCGCCGCCGATTTCGAGGCGCTGATCGCAAAGGGGCATACCCTGCCTTACCTCGCTTGAAAAAATCTCCAGGAGCCCGACAGAATTGTCGGGACACGCCGCCAAGGACAAAATTTCGTGACATATTGGCTATTTTTAGCCATAAAAATGGTTATCGACCATCCTGGCGCAACCAGGCGGAGGAGGGGGCGGCATGGCTGAATCGCTCGCGGGCGGAATGCTGCGCCGGATCATGAGGCTGCTGCACTCCTGGCGCGGCGGCGAGCAGGAGATGACGCTCAACCGCTTGATGTTCGTCCTGACCATGACGAGCTATGTCGTGCTGGTTCCGGCGCTGCATGCGCCTCGGCCGCTGATGGTGCTGGCGTTGCTCGCTTTAGTGACCTTCGCCCTCTTCCTCCACCAATCATGGCGGCCCGCCCAATCCACTCCCCGCATCCTCTTCGCCATGGCCGGCGATCTCGCCCTGCTCTCATCCGCGCTCCATGTCGGCGGCGGCGCGACGGCCGTGCTTTATCCGATGTTTCTGTGGATCATTCTCGGCAACGGCTTTCGCTTCGGCATCCGCTTTCTCATGGCCGCGATGGCTTTGGCATTGGCCGGTTTTGGCGCCGCAATCGCGACCACGCCCTATTGGCGCGACCAGCCGGCGCTCGCGTTCGGGCTCGGCGCTGGCCTCATTCTGCTGCCGCTCTATGCGACGACGCTGATTCGCAAGCTCTCCCAGGCGAAGGAGGCGGCCGAGGAAGCCAGCCGCGCCAAGACGCAGTTCCTCGCCAGCGTCAGCCACGAATTGCGCACCCCGCTCAACGCCATCATCGGCTTCGGCCAGTTGCTCGGCGGAACCACGCTCGATGCCGAACAGGCCGGGATGGTCCGCACGATGACCACGGCCGGGCGCACGCTGCTCGCGATGATCTCCCATATTCTCGATTTCTCGCGCCTCGAAGCGGGAAGGATGCCGCGCCAGGCGGAGGATTTCTGCCTGCGCGCCCTGCTCGGCGAGGTGCGGGACATGCTCGCCGCCGCGGCGAGCGCCAAAGGGCTGCGCCTCGGCGTGCATATCACCGCGCGCACACCGCGGCGCGCCTTGCATGGGGAACGCGGCCATCTTCAGGAAATCCTCCTCAATCTCGCGGCGAACGCGGTCAAGTTCACCGCGCGTGGCGAGGTGGTGATCGCGGCCGACGTGACGGAGGGCGAGGATGGGCGCGTCATCCTCCGCTGCGAGGTGAGCGATACCGGCATCGGCATCGCCGCCGAGGCGAGGGAACGGATTTTCGAACTCTTCACCCAGGCCGACGCCAGCGTTCTCAACCATTTCGGCGGCACCGGCCTCGGTCTCGCGATCTGCAAGAAGCTCGCGCGTCTGATGGAGGGCGAGATCGGCGTCGAGAGCGTGCTCGGCCGCGGCAGCATGTTCTGGTGCGAGATTCCGCTCCGGCTGGCGGAAGCGACCGAGGATGAGGACGCGGCGGGGGAGACCGCGGCGGGGGGCGGGCGGCAGCCTGTTCCCCCGCTCGCGCTGGTCACCGCCGACCCCACGCTGGCTCTCCGTCTCGTGCCGCCGGAAGAAGGCGGGCCAGCGACGGTTTTCGCGTCGCTGGCGGCGGCAAAAGCGGCTTTGGCCGCCAAACCGCCGCCGCTCCTGCTCCTCGATGAGCGTCATCCCGAGGCCGAGCGCCGCGCCCTTGAAAGCGCGGGGGATTTGCCGCCGCTCGCGCTGGTGGCGGCAGTGCCCGCGCCCGGTCTCGCTTCGGCGGAACTCCGCGCTTTCGCCATCACCCGGCTCGCGCCCGAGCCGGCCGCCCTCCGTGCCGCGCTCGCCCTCGCTTCCCCCCTCGATCAGGCCGTGTCGCCGCCGCCGGTGATCCGGCCTTCCGGGCGCGCGCTCCGCATCCTGCTCGCCGAGGATAACCGCACCAACCAGATAATGGTGACGAAAATCCTCGAACGCGCCGGCCATGGCGTGCATATCGCGGAAAACGGCGAGCAGGCGCTCGATGCCCTGGAGGCGGAGGATTTCGATATCGTCCTCATGGACGTGAACATGCCGGTGATGAGCGGGCTGGAAGCGGCGAAGCTGCATCGCTTCAACGAACTCGGCGGAAAACGGGTGCCGATCGTCGCGCTGACCGCCGATGCCACGGACGCGGCGGCGCGGCTTTGCCGCGAGGCCGGCATGGATGATTGCCTCACCAAGCCGATCGAGCCGGACCGCCTGCTCCGCGCCATCGCCGCTCACGTGCCGGATGCGCCGCCGATGGCGATGGCGATGGCGAGCCAGCCGGTGACGGAAATCACCAGCCACCCGCGCTTTCGCCCGGCCAGCGGCGGCGCCATCGATGCCGCCGTGCTCGCCGATCTCGAATCCTTGGGCGGAAATGATTTCGTGATAGAATTGATCGACGCGTTTCTTACCGATTCCTCCGACCTCGTGCGCGAAATGGCGGCGGCGGCGGCGGTGCGCGATTCGAGCGCCTTCCGCTCGCATGCGCATGCGCTGCGCAGCGCCGCGGCCAATATCG
>JAKCCP010000411.1 GCA_021841985.1 Pseudomonadota bacterium
TTCCCATTTGACGACGCAAGGCCATCTTGAGGCAACCGACATAACTTTAACCTGACTCGAAGAGCGGTGTCACATATGTTCGATGTCTCTGTTATCGTGACCTTCCACAGCGAGAAGCTTCTCGCGTCTCCGACGCTTGCATCTATCAAGCGCATGCGTAGCGTTGCGACGCAGAAAGGCATTACGAATGAACTTGTAATTGTCATGGATCGCGCGGACGACGAGACGAAGCAGATTGTACGGCGACAGACCATCGACGATCCTGCCGTAAAAATCATGGAAGTCGACAATGGTGATCTTGGATTGTCGCGAAACGATGGGCTCGACGCGGCGCGGGGTGAACTCATCTGCATCGTTGATGGAGACGATCTGTATTCGCCCAACTGGATTGAGCGAACCGTCGCTTGCCTGAAAAATTACGGAACAAGAACGGTCGTCCATCCCGAATTGGCGATTTCTTTCGGCGCCAAGCACGAGGTTTTTCGGATGATCGATCAAAGCGACCCCGCTTACGATCCCGCGGCTCTTTTCACGGTAAATTACTGGTGCAGCTGGGTCTCCGGATTTCGGGAAACATTCCTTTCCGTTCCCTACGGTGCGACGGGAAACAGCGGGTTCGGATACGAGGATTGGCACTGGAATTGCGCGATAATCGTTGCCGGCTTTGAGCATAGAATCGCGCCGGGAGTAGCAGGGTTCTATCGCCGCAAGGAGGCGAGTCTGTGCGCGCTACATCAGCAGCAAAGCGCAATAATTCGTAGGACAGAATTATTTAGCGCCCGCTTTATAGCGGTATAGCTGACGTGATCTTCGTTTTCATCCGGCGATAGCGAGAGAGCAAGCCGCGTCGGTCGGACTGGGGGTCTGACCCACCACACCAATCGGTTGCGCGCCAGGCCACTCGCAGCGGCCGGATCAGGGCGCATCCGAGGCCGGCGGGCCGAAGCGTCCGAAGCGCCAGGCGAGAATCGGCAGCACCAGCAGGTTGAGCGCCATCGAGCTGACCAGGCCGCCGAGAATGACCAGCGCCATCGGCCCCTCGATCTCGCGCCCGGGATCGCCCATGCCGATCACCAGCGGCGAGAGGCCGAGCGCCGTCACCAGCGAGGTCATGACGATCGGCGCCAACCGGTCGCCGGCGCCGCGCAACGCCACCGCCGCCCCCCAACGCAGACGATCGACCCCGACCAGATGCTCGTAATGCGAAATCATCATGATCGCGTTGCGGAGCGTGATGCCGAACAAGGTCACGAACCCGACCGTCGCCCCGAGCGTCAAGACGCCGCCCGAGGCGAACACCGCGAGCACGCCGCCGACCAGGGCGAAGGGCAGATTGGCGAGGATGAGGACCAGATTGCGCGCGTTCTCGGTCACCACCCAGAGCAGCGCGATGACGCCGATGCCGGCGAGCACGGCGCGCAGCACGAGATCGCGCGTCGCCCGTGATTGCTGGACGGCGGTGCCGGCGAATTCGAGATAGGTGCCGGGCGGCAGCGCGACCTCGGTGGCAAGCCGCGCCCGCGCCGCGCGCGTGAACCCCGCGACATCGCGGGCGGTGATCGCGGCGGTGACGCTCTGCACCCGCCGCGCGCCGATATGCTGGAGCGAGGCGCGCCCCTCGCGCTCGAAAATATCGGCGACCTGACCGAGCGTGACCTCGCCGCCATCCTGGGCGCGGAGCGGCAGCGCGCCGAGTGCCGCGACATCGTGACGCAGCGCCGGGGCGAGGAGGGCCACCAGCGGGCGCACCCGGTTGCCCTCGGCGACCGCGCCCACGGTTTCGCCCTGATAGGCGGTGGCGATGGCGTCGATCACCGCGCCGGCGGTGAGGCCGGCGCGGGCGAGATCGCCGGGGCGGAGACGGATGGCCACCTCCGGCGCGCCCGGCGGCGCGGCGACGGTGACATCGGCCGCCCCCGCCATCCCGCCGAGCACGCGCGCGACGGCGGCGCCGGCATGGTCGAGCGCGTCGAGATCCTGGCCGAAGATATTGACCACCAAGGGCGCGGTGTAGCCCGACAGCGTCTCCTCGATCCGTTCGGTGAGAAAGGGGGTGATGGCGAAGCTGACCCCGGTGAAGCGGGCGAGGACGGCGCGGAGATCGGCGCTGGCGCGGGCCGCCTCGGCGCTGGAGAGGCCAGGCCGGAGATCGACGTCGAACTCGCTATATTCCGGCCCCCAGGTATCCTCCGACAATTCCGCCCGCCCGACCCGCTGCGCGACCACCCGCACCACCGGGAGGGCGGCGATGGCGCGGCTGATCAGGCGGCCGAGACGGAGCGACTCGGCGATCGAGGTGCCGGGCACCGCCGCGACATGAACGACGAGATGGCCCTCGTTCAGCTCGGGCAGAAAGGCGCCGGCGAAAAACGGCAAGGCGCCGCAGCCGGCGGCGGTGGCGAGAAGCGTCGCCACCATCACCGCCCCGGCATGGCGCATCGCCGCGAGCAGCCAGCGCTCATAGCGGCGGCGGAGAAAGCGGATCACCGGCGGCTCGCGCCGCCCGTCCCGCCTTCGCACCAGAAGCAGCATCGCCAAAGCCGGGGTGACGGTGAGGGCGATCAGGAGGGAGGCGAGAATGGCGAGGATGTAGGCGAGGCCGAGGGGCGCGAAAAACCGCCCGGCGAGCCCCGGCAGCGCCAGAATCGGCAGAAACACCAGAACGACGATGAAGGTCGCATGCACGACGGCCCCGCGCACCTCGAGCGAGGCCGCGAGCACCACCGAGGCGGCCGGGCACGGCGCGGCGGCGCGGCGGTTCTCGCGCAGCCTTCGGGTGATGTTCTCGACATCGATGACCGCGTCATCGACGACCTCGCCGATGGCGATGGCCAGCCCGCCGAGCGTCATGGTGTTGAGCGAGACGCCAAATCGGGTGAGCACCAGCACCGCGGCGAGCAGCGAGAGCGGAATCGCGAGGCACGAGATCGCGGCGGTGCGGAGATCGAACAGAAACAGGAACAGAACCACGATCACCAGCACCCCGCCGAGCACCAGGGAGGCGCCGACATTGCCGATCGCGGCGCGGATGAAATCCGCCGGGCGGAACAGATCGTCGTGCAGAACGATGCCGCGGCCCTCGAGATCGGCGCGGAGCCCCGCGATCGCGCGCAACACCCGCTCCGTCACCTCGACGGTATTGGCGCCATATTGCGCCGAAACCACGACGACCACGCCGGGCTCGCCCATGACGCTGCCGGCGCCGAACGGCGGCAGCGGCGCGAGACCGATCTCGGCGACATCGCCGAGCGTCACCCTCCCCGCCGCCCCCCGCGCGACGAGCCGCCCGGCGAGGAGGGCGGCATTCGTGGTCTGGCCCTCGGCGGCGAGCCCCAGACGCTGGTTCGGGGTCTCGATGAAGCCGGCGCCGCGCAACGCGCTCGCCTGCCGCGCCGCCTGGAGCACGTCATCGAGGCCGAGATCGAAACGCGCGAGCCGCGCCGGGTCGATGCCGATCCGCAACGCCGCGACATCGCCGCCGAACACCGCCGCGTTGGCAACGCCGGGGACGGCGAGCAGGCGCGGGCGCAGCGTCCAATCGGCGGCGTCGCGGAGATCGATCGCGCTCACCGAGGCGCGGCCGGCGGTGAGGCCGAGGATGAGCACGGTGCTGGTCGAGGAGGCGAGCGGCGAGAGCGTCGGCGGCGCGATCCCCGGCGGCAGGCGGCGGGCGGCGCTCGCCAGCCGCTCGGCGACGATCTCGCGGGCGCGATAGAGATCGCTGCCCTCGCCGAACAGCACGGTGATCACGGAGAGCCCCTGGATCGAGGTCGAACGCAGGGTTTCCACCCCCGGCGCGCCGCCGAGCGCGTCCTCGATCGGCTGCGTCACCAGGGTTTCCACCTGCTCCGGGGAAAGTCCCGGCGCCTCGGTCTGGATGCCGACCTGGGGCGGGGCGAATTCGGGAAAAACGTCGTAGCTGAGGCTCGGGAGGGTATAGGCGCCATAGGCGAGGAGGGTCATCGTGAGCGCGGCGATGACGCCACGAAAGCGGATCGCGAGCCCGATGAGCGCCGCCTGCGGCCCGCGCGGCGCGAGAGGCGCCGTCACGGATCGCCATCCCCTTCGCCAAGCTGGATCTGGCCGCGGAATTCCTCGGAAAAGAGGGCCGCGGCGCCGCGCCCGACGATGGTCATCGGCGCGGCACCGGGCTCCGGATCGGCGATGATGAAGCCGCCCTCCGGCGATGGCTGATCGGTCGCGATCGCCGCGCGGGCAAAGCGCCCCGGCGCGATCTGGCGATAGACCCAGGCCCGCCCCTGCCACCACAGCACCGCCTCGGCCGGCACGCGAAGGGCCGCCGGGCGGGGCGCGCCGGGCAGCGACACGGCGACGTTCATCCCGGCAAGCAACCCGCTCGCGCGTGGCGCGGCATAGAGGAGGAGCGGCGTCTGGGCGCGCGGATCGACGCGCGGCAGCGCGGAAATCAGCCGGAGTTCGATCTGCGGCGCCGCCGGGCCAGCGGGTGATGGGGGCGCGAGCGCGGCCAAGGCCCACGCCGGCGGCGTCATCCCCGCCTCGCCCGGGGGCACCCCATTTTGGGGCACCCCGACCGCGACCAGCCATTCCTCGCCGCGTGCCAGACGAAGGGCGAAGGCGCCGCCGGCGACGATATCGGGGCCGAGCACCGCGCCCCATTGGCTGGCGGCAAGCGCGCTCACCGCGCGGAGATCGGCCTCGCGCCCGGCGAGCGTCGCCGCGGCGGCGCGGTCATTCGCCGCCGCCGCCTCCAGCGCTTGCGCCGAGACGTTGCGTTGGTCACGAAACAGGGTCTGATCGCGCCGATATTCCGCCGCCGCCGCGCCGGCACGCGCCTCGGCCTCGTCGCGCGCCGCGCGCGCCTCTGCCGCTTTTTGCCCCATTTCGGCGAGCGCTGCTGGGTCGAGCACGGCGCCGAAAGCGGCGATCATCACCGGCCGCGGCGCCGGTTTCAGGGCCAGGAGGGCGATGTCGTTTTGCGCCCGCGCGGCCTCGTCGAGCGCGATGGCCGGGGTGCCGTCCGGCCCGAGGGCGGCGGCGCGGGCGGGTTTCGCCGCCGCCGCCGTGGCGTCGTCATCGGCATCGTGGTTGGCGAGGTAAAGCGCGACCACGCCGCCGGCGAGGGCAAGTGCCGCGACCAGGGCGAGCCCCCACGCCCGGCGGCCGCGGCGCCTCACCGGCCGGGACTTTCGGCGCCGGCGAGTTCGGCGCGCGGCGGCGCCGTGAGATCGGGCAAGCTGGCGCCGGGATCGAAAAGCGGCTGGCGCAACGCATCCTCCAATTCACCAATGGCGTTCAAGGTCGCGACCCTGGCGTCAAACCGGGCGAGGCGGGCATGGGCGAGATCGACTTCGCTCGCCAGCAGCGCCGGCTGATCGCTGGCGCCGGCGCGAAAGGCGCGCGAAATCTGCCCCGCCCGGGTTTCCTCGGCGGCGAGCAGCGCATCGGCCTCGCGCAGGCCGGCGTCACTGGCACGGCAATCCGCCCCGGCGCGATCGAGGGCGGCGATGATCCGCGCCTGCAAGGCGACGAACCGCGCCGCCTCCTGGTCGCGCCGCGCCATCGCCTCGCCGATCCGCCCCTGATTCTGATTGAGGACCGGCAGATCGAACCCCGGCGCCAGGGCGAAGGCGTTGATGCCCTGATACCAGTTATAGCCCGGGCTCAACACCAGATTGGGGTAGCGGTTGGCGAGCTGCTCGCGGAGCGCCGCCTGCGCCGCCGCGTAAGCGGCCAGCTCGGCCTTGACATCGCTCCGCCCGATCAGCGCCGCGCGCCGCAGCCGGCCTTCGGCGAGATCGGCGGTGAGCGTCGGGGGATGGTCGAAGCGGCCGAAATCGAGCGCGACGCCGCGCAGCGACGCCGCCGGCACGCCGATCGCGCTGGCCAGCGCCACCTCGGCCTCGGCGGTCGCGCGCGCATTGTCGCCGATCGCCGCGGCGAGCGTCGCGGCGGCGATCCGAATCTCGCTCACCTCGACCGCGCTCGCGGCGCCGGCTTTGAGGCGGGCGTCCTCGGCGGCGGCGAGTTTGCGCCGCGACGCCGCCTCGGCGGCGAGCAGGGCACCCCGCGCGCGTGCCGCCCATAACGCCTGCATCGCATCGCGCACCCCGCCCCGCACCTGCCAGCCGGCGGTGATCAGATCCTCGCGCGCCGCCTCGGCGCGCGCGCCGGCGGTGGCCAGACGCGCCGCGCGCTTGCCGCCCGTCTCGATCACGGCATTGACGACGCCGCCGAAGAGAAACGGCGGCGGCACGAAGGCGACGCTGGGATTGGGCCGCTCGCCGGCGGTGACCTTGCCGGCTTCGGCGAGCGCGAGCGCGCTCCGCGCGACATCGAGATCGGGATGAAAATAGAGCGCCGCCAGCGTCAGGCGGCGGAGCGTCCACGGTGGCGGCCCGCCCGCCGCATCGGCCTCGGGAGCGAGGCGCTCGGCGGCGCGGATGAAGGCCAGCAGGCGCGGGTCATCGAGCCCGCGCCGCTCCAGCGCCGCCGCCCCCGCCGCCGGTGACAGAGGCGGCGCGGCGGGCGGGGTCGCGCAGCCGACGCAGACGATCAGCAGCGCGAGAACGGGCGGCGCGAGAACGGGGCGCGGGCAAAGTCTCGCTCGCATGCGCGGTCTTGGCGTTCCCTCGAATGTTTCCAGATCTGACGCGAGCAGTGGCAGGAAGCGGGGGAATCCGTCAAGCGCCGGCAGGCTCGCCCGTCGTCACGCGGTCACATTTTGGCGATGAGCGCGTCCACGACCTGGAGCGCCGTGCTGGTCTGGCCCGAGGCGAGGGCTTGCAGCGCCTTGCTGATCTCGCTGATCGAGGGATCGCTGATCGCGCTGCCGGCTTGCGAGGGCGCGACGTCGCGGGTCAAAAGCCGGCTTTCGGCGCGTTCCAGCGCCTCCTGCGCGAGCCCGGTCTTGCCGCCGGCGAGCGCGCCCCGCGCCGCTTTCAGATAGCTCAGCGCGCTGTCATCGGTGACCTGCGGGACCGGCAGCTTCCCCGTGAGGCCCGACGCGCCCGCCCCGCCGCCCATCAAGGAACCGGCGTCCTGCATCAGCGAAGACCCGCCGATTTGCGCCCAGGCCGGGGCCGTGAACAAAGTCAGGCTCAGCAGCGGTAAAGCAAGATAGGACATGCGCATGGGTGATCCTCCCAAGTTGATTTAAGCAAAATACTTCTTTTTCTGAAGAAAAAGAAGCAAAAAGACTTTCTTCCCGGTTTCTCGGAACGGCAGTGCCGCAGGCACTGCCCAACGGGAAAAAAGTTTTTCACCCCTGGGCGAACGATCCGCCGCCCATCGCTTGGCGCATGAAAAAGCGTTTCAGCGGCGGCAGGCGGTGGACCATGGCGATGCCGAGATCACGCGCGAGGCGGAGCGGCGGGATGTCGTTGCTGAACAGGCGGTCGAGCGCGTCGGTCGCCGCCAGCATGAGCAGATTGGCGCCGCGCCGCGCCCGTTGATAGCGGAGGAGCAGCGCCGGGTCGCCCGGATCCTCGCCCCGCGCGGCGGCGGCGATGATGAGATCGGCGAGCGTGATCGCGTCACGAAAGCCGAGATTGAGGCCTTGACCCGCGATCGGGTGGATGCCGTGCGCGGCATCGCCGACGAGCACAAGGCGCTGGTCGAAATAGCGATGGGCGTAGAGCGCCGAGAGCGGATAGAGCCAGCGCCGGCCGATCGGGCGGAGGGCGCCGAGATGATCGCCGAGCCGGCGCGCGATCTCGGCGCCGAACGCCGCGTCATCGAGGGTCATCAGATGCGCCGCCAGCGCCGGCCGTTCGGTCCACACCACCGCCGAAACATGCTCCGCCGCCTCGTTCGCCGCCATCGGCAATTGCGCGAAGGGGCCGGCGGGGAGGAAATGTTCGAGCGCGGTCTCGTGGTGCGGATATTCATGCGCGATCGCCGCGACCAGGCCGCTCTGGCGATAGGGAAAGCGCGTCACCGGAATGCGCGCCGCGCGCCGGAGCGGGCTTTCGCGCCCCTCGGCGGCGATGACGAGGCGGCAGGAAATCCGCGTCCCCTCGGCGAGCGCGATCTCGGCGCCAGACTCGCCGCGGCTGATCGTGGCCTCGGCGGGGGCGAAGACGTGGAGCGGGCGGCCCGGAAGCGGGCCCTCGGCGAGCGCCGCGTTGAGCGCCCGGCGCAGGCTCCGCGCCTCGACCATCCAGCCGAAAGCGGCGCCATCCCCGGCGTCGCGCCCGATCTCGGCGCTATCGAAATGCAGGAACAAAGGCGAGGCCGGGCGGCCGACCTTGCCGTCGGAGATCCGGATGGCGCTGATCGCGCCGGGCGGGTCGGGCAAGCGGCGCCAGAGGCCGGCCTCTTCCAGCAGACGGCGCGAGCCGGCGGCGATCGCATAGGCGCGGCCGTCGAATGCCGGGTGCTCCATCGGCGGCAGGGGCGCACGGTCGATGATCGCGGTCGCGATGCCGGCTTCGGCGAGGCGCAGCGCCAGCGTGCCGCCCACCGGCCCCGCCCCGACGACCGCAACCTCTACCGCAATGGTGTCCGACATTCGTTTTCCCATCCTTCTTACGGCCGATCTGGCCGGGAAGGCGTTATTGCACAAAAAAAAGGCACCGACTGTGCCAAGCGGTGGCAAACCCGATCATGGTCTGATGCCCGCCATCTAGGCAAGAGGAACCTCGCCTTGCCGTGACCCGTCCCTGACGCGGCACCGGGGGCGCCGTCCGGTTGCGGCACGGTTCTTGAATTCCTTCATTTTCGTGGGTGTCGCCACACCGTCATCGGGGTGGGGCACCGCTCAAGCGAACGACAACGACGCGAAATGAACAAGGAATGGCGCGATGAAACTGATCATGGCGGTCATCAAGCCCTTCAAGCTCGATGACGTGCGCGAGGCGCTGACGCCGCTGGGCGTCCAGGGCCTCACCGTCTCCGAGGTGAAAGGGTTTGGCCGGCAAAAAGGGCAGACCGAAATCTACCGTGGCGCGGAATATCATGTGAGCTTCCTGCCCAAGGTAAAAATCGAGGTGGTGGTTCCCGACACCCTCGCCGAGCAGGTGGTGGAGGCGATCGCGCGGACCGCCAATACCGGCAAGATCGGCGACGGCAAGATTTTCGTCCTCGATGTCGAGCGCGCCGTCCGCATTCGCACCGGTGAGCAGGATGGCGACGCGCTGTAAATCCCCTCGCCGTCTTCCCTCAGCCCAGCCCCACTCATCCCAAGGAAGTGAGACGATGAAGCCCACACGGCTTTCCTTTGCCCGCGCGTCGCTGATCGCGACCGGCCTGCTCGCCCTCCCCGGCCTCATTGCCCCCGCCCTCGCGGCCGACGCGCCGCCCAAGATCGACACCGGCGATACCGCCTGGATGCTCACCAGCACGGCGCTGGTTCTGATGATGACCATCCCGGGCCTCGCCCTCTTCTATGCCGGCATGGTGCGCAAGAAGAACGTCCTCGCCACCATGATGCAGTCCTTCATCATCTGCTGCCTGGTGACGATCACCTGGATGGTGATCGGCTACAGCCTCGCCTTCGCCAACGGCAATCCCTATATCGGCGATTTCTCGCGCTTCATGCTGAATGGGATCGGCGCCCATATCAGCCAGGGCAATGATGTCGGCTTCGTGCTCGGCGCCGGGACCGATGGCGCGACCCCCTTCACCATCCCCGAAACCGTCTACATGATGTTCCAGATGACGTTCGCGATCATCACCCCGGGGCTGATCGCCGGCGCCTTCGCCGACCGCATGAAATTCAGCGCGATGTGCGTCTTCATCGTGCTGTGGTCGATCCTCGTCTACAGCCCGATCGCGCATTGGGTGTGGAGCGCCAATGGCTGGCTGGCGACGCTGGGGGCGGCGGATTTTGCCGGCGGCACCGTCGTGCACATCAATGCCGGCATCGCCGGGCTGATGGCGGCCCTGGTGATGGGCAAGCGGGTCGGCTATGGCCGCGACAACATGATGCCGCACAACCTCGCCTACGCGGTGATCGGCGCCTCGCTGCTCTGGGTCGGCTGGTTCGGCTTCAACGCCGGCTCCGCGGTCGGCGCCAATGGCCGCGCCGGCATGGCGATGGCGGTGACGCAGATCGCGACCGCCGCCGCGGCTTTGGCCTGGACCTTCGCGGAATGGGCGGCGAAGGGCAAACCCTCGGTGCTCGGGGCGATCTCCGGCGCCGTCGCCGGCCTCGTCGCCATCACCCCGGCCTCGGGCTTCGTGCTGCCCGGCGGCGGCCTGGTGATCGGCATCGCCGCCGGGGTGATCTGCTTCTGGGCGGCGACCTCGCTCAAGCACCTGCTCGGCTATGACGACAGCCTCGACGCCTTCGGGGTGCATGGCGTCGGCGGCATCGTCGGCGCGCTGCTCACCGGCGTCTTCGCCTATGGCCCGCTTTCCGCCACCGCCGGCGCGCCGGCGGGCATCGTCGGCGGCGTGCATCAATTGATGATCCAGGCCGAGGCGGTCGTCGTCACCCTGGTCTGGAGCGGCGTCATCTCGTTCATCATCCTCAAGGTGGTGGATGCGACGATCGGCCTCCGCGTGACGCAGGAGCAGGAGATCGAGGGCCTCGACGTGGTGCTGCACGGCGAACAGCTCGGCTGACCCCCTCCGCTTCGAGCCAGACAAAGGCCTGGGGGCGCCATCCCCCAGGCTTTTTTTGGCGAATTCAACAAGAAGGATGCAACTCCCGATATTTTATGTTAGCATCATCCGGCAATGACCCGGAATTATACCGTAAGCCGACGTTTGCTGCTCGGGGCGGGGGTGAAGGCGACCTTCCTTCTCCCGACCACGCTGATCGCCGGCCTCGCCCAGGCGGCGACCCCGGGGGCAGAGCCGCCGCGCCACGCGCCGGCGCACAAGGCCGCTCGGCCGCCGCCGCGCCTGGTCGTGCTCGATCCCGGCCATGGCGGCAAGGATCCCGGCGCCATCGGCGTCTCCGGGACTTATGAAAAACACGTGGCACTGGCCACCGCCTTCGAACTCAAGCGGCAATTGGAGGCGTCCGGGCACTACCGCGTCGAACTGACCCGCGCGCGGGATGTCTTCATCCCCCTCGAACACCGGGTGGGCATCGCCGAGCAGCATCGCGCGATGCTGTTCGTCTCGATGCATGCCGATGCCCTCACCGATCCCCGCGTGCGCGGCGCCAGCATCTACACGCTCGGTGCCCATGCCTCGGATGCGCAGACGCGCGAACTCGCCCGCCGCGAAAACAGCGCCGACCGCTTCGCCGGCCCGGATTTCCAGGGCACCTCGCCCGAGGTCGCGCAGATTTTGGCGAGTCTCGTGCAGCATGAGACCCGGGTCGGCTCGGCGCGCCTGGCGCATGACCTGGTGGGCGCCCTCGGCCCGAGCTTGCCGCTGCTCCCCAACCCGGCCCGGCATGCCGGCTTCGTCGTTTTGAAAGCGGCGGATATTCCGAGCGTGCTGGTGGAAATGGGCTTCATGTCCAACCGCCAGGACGAGGCCGCGCTCCGCCGCGGCCAGCACCAGATGCAGATCGCACAAGCGATGAAACGCGCCGTCGATGCCTATTTCGCCGCCGCCGATCAAGGACTGCGTGTGGCCGGGTAGAAATTCAAACGAAATTTTTCCCCGTTGGTCAGTGCCTGCGGCACTGACCGCTCCGAGAAAACAGGAAAAGTCTTTTTGCTTCTTTTTCTTCAGAAAAAGAAGCTCTTTCTTACTTATTACTATTGAAAAGGTTGAAAATATCGCGGGTGAATCCGGGGGTCAGCGCGGTCAGCGGATTGACCGAGACTTTCGGGTCGTCGAACGGTCCGCTCGCCGAATACGAGGCCGCCACTATGCCGCCGCCGCGCTCGGGGCTGAAGAGGCGCCCGAGAAGGGGGATGCGGCCGAGCAGCGAGTTGAAGAAATAGGCCGGAACGACGGTGCCGGCGAGGTCGAGGAAACGGGTGTCGAGATCGATCGTGCCCTTCGCCGTGAACCCGAGCGAGGCGTTCGACATGCGCGCATTGGCGAGCGAAATCACCTCGTTCTGGTAGGATAACGGCGCCACCAGCCGGTCGAAGGCGAGGCTCCGGCCGGGCTGCTGGCCGAGCAGGCCATACACCGTCATCCCCTGCAGGATGCGCATGGTGAGCGGGGCATCGCGGAGGCTGAACCCGGTGATCTCGAGCGTGCCGTCGAGCGGATGCGCGGGCTTCGCATCGTCGAACCGCCCGGCGAAGCTGAGCCGCCCGCCGGCCATGCTGCTGACCCCGGCGACGCTCGCCAGCAGGGCGCCGGCATCGTCGGCGCTCGCGCTGACCCGCCGCTCGCCGCCCGGCGCGCGGGTGAGCGCGAGCCGGAAGCTCCCGCGCGCGCCGCCGCCGCGATCGAAACCCTCGGCCTTGAGCGCGGTGAGCAGGCGGCCATCATCCTCGGCGCTGAGAGTGAGAAATCCGATGCGCCGCGCGGGACCGAGGAGAACGGTATCGAACGCCGCCGCCACCTGCCATGCCGCCCCCGGCGCGTCGGGCGCCGCTGCCATCGCCGCCGGGCGCCGCGCGGCACCCGGCTTGTGGTCGGCCGGCGAGGATTTCCGCCGCCCGGAGAGATCGAGGCTCGCGCCGTTGAGGCGTACGCGATAGGGCGCGCCGTTCGCCGCCGGGAACAGGAGATCGCCATGGACATGGGTCGCGCCGAGATCGCAGCGCGCGATCACGAGATGCCACGGCGCGCCGTTCGCGGTGTCGGCCGAGGCGAGAACGGCGGCGTCCCGGCTTTGCAGAACGATATGATCGATGCCGACCAGGCGATCGTGATCGAGGCGGAGATCGGCGTCGAGGTGCCCGGCAACCCCGATCGACTTCCGCCAGCCGAGCGGCACCGGCGTGAGGCCGGCCGGGGTGAGATCGGCCGCGAGCGCGATCGTCGCGGCGCCGTCGCGGCGCTCGATCCATTCGGCGTCGAGCGGGATCGCGCCGCTCAGGCGGCCGCCGGGATCGAGGCCGAGACGCGCGAATTCCGCCGCCCCGAGCCGCGCCCGCAGCGCGACTTGGGTCACTTCCTGGCCGGGCGGGCCGGCGGTGAAATCCAAACGCACGCCGAGCCGGGCCGGAACCCCGGCGAGCAGCGCCGTGCCGTCGGCGCGGAGACCGGAATCGTCGATGGCGAGCGTCGCTTCGCCGCCGGTGAGATCGCGCCCGGCGGCGATCCCGCCGAGACGGAGATCATGCACCGTGGCGGTCGCCGTGATCGCGACATCGTCGATCCTCACCGCCCGCGCGAGCGGCAGAGCGACGGTGAGGTTCGCCGCAAACGCGCCGCCCGGGTCATGCAGCGGCAGCGGACGATGGTCGAGGAGATGGAGCCTTTTATGGGCGAGCAGCGTCAGCGCGTCGGCAACCTTGCCGGTGAGCGCGAAATGCATCGCGGCGGTCTGATCGGGGGCGTCGAGCCCGGCGATGTGAACGGCGCCGGCGGTGAGCTGGATCACGCCGCCGCCGGGGATGGCGACGTCGCCGGAGCGCGCGGCGATGTCCAGCGCATCGGGGGCGGTGATGGTCAAGGTCGCGCCGGCGTGTCGCAGCGGCGGCAGCGGCGCGAGCCAGGTGACGGCGAGATCATCGCCGGCGAGTTGCCCCGAAATCGCATCGAGGCGTGGCGCGTCCCCGTCCGGGCCGGCGCTCGCGGCGAGTTTCAGATGCCCGTCATGCGCGACCCCGGCGGTGATGTTCGCGACCAGCCAGTCACGGGTGTCGGCGGCGAGGCCGGGCGGCCAGTAGCGTGCGAGATCGGCGAAGGCGACTTGATCGAGCCGGGCATCGAGGGCGAGCGCGACCCGCCCTTGCGCCGCGCGCGACAGCACGCCCTCGCCGCGGAGCGTCGGGCCGGCGCCGCGATCGGGCGCCGCGAGGGTTGCCGACATCTCGTGGAGCAGCAGATGGTCGTGATCGGTCGCGCTGATCGCGAAATGCGCCGCCAGAAGCGGGATCGCGCCGCCAGCGAGGTCGAGATGCCCGGCCCCGAGGGTGAACGCGCCGGCGATCCCGCGCCAGGCGAGATCGCGGCCGAGGCGGAGCGTGATGTCGGCGCTGAGCGGGGCGACGAGCGCCTTGAGCGGCGCGAAAACCGGCGCCGCGCCGGCGAGCGCCGCCGGCACGATCGGCCCCAGCGTCGCCGCGACCAGGATCGGCGCCGCGCCCCGCTCGGCGAGCGTGATCCGGGCACGGAGCGGGAGCGTCTGGCCATCGGCCGCGAGGGTCGCCGCGAGATCGCCGGTGAAGCCGTCATCCGCCCGGCGATCGAGCACCGCCTCCGCGCCATCGATCCGCCACCGGAGGTCGAGCGCCTGGTCGGTGATGGTGATCTCGCTGCTGGCGAGGCGGACGCGGCGGAGATCGCCAAGGTCGATCCCGCTCGCAACGAGAAGCGAGGCCGCCGGCTCGGCCTCGCGCGGCGCATCGTCGGCGAACAGTGACACCGCCCCATCCCGCCCGCGCACCAGGCGAAGCCGCTCGATATCGAGATCGGCGGCGCGCGGCGCGAGGCGTCCGAGCAGGAGGGCGTGCAGCGCGAGCGAAACCTCGGCGCGCGGGATCTGGGCGATTTCGTGCCCGGCGCGGTCGCTCGCGACGAGATCGGCGAGGCGGAGATCGATCGGGCGATCGACGCCCCCCCGCCACCCCTCCCAGACCAGCGCCGCTTGCCCGATATGCAGCACGATCGGATGCGCGCCGCGATTGGCCGCCGCCTCCAGCCGGCGGGCGAGCCAGGCGAGATTGACCGGCCCCTGGGTCAGCCGCCAGAATCCGGCGCCGAGCGCGAGGGACGCGAGCACCGCGAGCGCCAGCGCCAGCGCCGCCAGCCGGTGCAGCGCCCACCACGCCGGGCGCAGCCAGTGCCGCCGGCGCCAGAGGTAAGCGAGCGAGGCTTGACCGGGAAGGGATTTCACGGCGACGCTCGCCGATGATGACGCGCCCCATCGCCCCGATCTGGACGCGCCGGCGCTTGCCGCCGGCCGCCGACCCCGTCGCCGCCGCGCGCCTGATCGAGGAGATCGCCGCCGGCGGGCGGGCCTGGGCGCGCTCGGCCGAGGGCGCCGCCCTGCTCGCAGCGATCGGCGGCAATAGTCCGTTCCTCGCCGATCTCGCGCGCCGCGAGAGCCCGACCCTCGACGAGATTTTCGCCGATGGCCCGCGCCCGGCGCTGACCGCGATCAATGCCGGGCTCGGTACGTGCCCGCCGACGCTCGCCCGCGTCGAAATCGCGCGGCGGCTCAGGGTGGCCAAGCGGCGCGCCGCCCTGATCATCGCCCTCGCCGATATCGCCGGCGTCTTCCGGCTCGAAGACGTCACCGCGGCGCTCAGCGCTTTCGCCGAGGCCGCCCTTCGTCTCGCGACCGCCCATCTCCTCGCCGACGCGGCGGCAAGCGGCGCGCTTCGCCTCCCCGACCGCGCCCGGCCGACGCGGGGCGCCGGCTTCGTCGTGCTCGCGCTCGGCAAGCTCGGCGGGCGCGAACTGAATTATTCCAGTGATATCGATCTCGTCTTGTTGCATGATCCGGCCGCCCATCCCTACCACGAGGAAGGGATCGGCGCCCAGTTCACGCGCATCGCCCGGGCGCTGGTTTCGCTTCTGGAAACGCGCGACGCCGATGGCTACGTGTTCCGCACCGATCTCCGGCTCCGCCCCGACCCCGCGGCGACGCCGCCCTCGGTGAGCCTGCCCGCCGCCATCGCCTATTACGAGAGCCTCGGCCAGAGCTGGGAGCGCGCGGCGCTGCTCAAGGCGCGGCCGGTCGCCGGCGATCTCGCGCTCGGGCGGGCTTTCCTCGCGGCGATCCGGCCCTTCATCTGGCGCCGCGGCGTCGATTTCGCGCTGATCCATGATATCGGCGCGATGCGCCGGCGGATCGAGGCCGAGCAGCGGCGGATCGGCGCCGGCGACCGGCTCGCCCGCCTGCACGGTCACGACCTCAAGCTTGGCCAGGGCGGGATTCGCGAGATCGAATTCCTGGTCCAGACCCTGCAACTGGTCTGGGGCGGACGCGATCCCGGGCTCCGCGCGCCGGCGACCCTGCCGGCGCTCGTCCATCTCCGCCGCGCCGGCCATCTGGCGCCGGAGAGCGCGCGCGCCTTGGCCGCCGCCTATCGCTTTCTCCGCCGCGGCGAGCACCGGCTGCAAATGATCGCCGATCGCCAGACCCAGCGCCTGCCGGAAGGCGAGGCCGAACTCGCGCGTTTTGCCCTGTTCCTCGGCTTTGCCGGAACACGGGCGTTTCTCGCGCGGCTTTCGCGCCATCTCGCTGCGGTCGCGCGGCATTACCGGGAGGTGTTCGAAGCCGTGCCGGCGGCGCCGGCGGCGCTCGATTTCAGCGGCCCGGAGCCGGCGGCGGCGACGCTGGCGGCGGTGCGCGACATGGGATTCGCGCGGCCCGAGGCGGTGGCCGCGGCGGTGCGCGGCTGGCTTTCCGGCCGGGTGCGGGCGCTGCGCTCGGCGCGGGCGCGGGAATTGCTGACCGAGATGCTGCCGCGCCTCCTCGCCGCGTTCGGGGCGCAGGCCGATCCCGAAGCCGCTTTCGCCCGCCTGCAGGCGTTTTTGGAGCGCCTTCCCGCCGGGGTGCAGCTTTTCTCGCTGTTTCAGCACAACCCGGCGCTGATCGCGCGGATCGCGGCCATCCTCGGCGCCGCCCCGGCGCTCGCCGAGCATCTCGCCCGCGCCCCGGGCGCCATCGAGGGGTTGCTCGCCCCGGAGGCACCACCATCGCCCGCTCGCGTGCTCGCCGAACGGCTCGCCGATGCCGATGATCTGGAAGCGGCGATCGGCATCATCCGCATGGTCGTGCGGGAAGAGAATTTTCGCCTCTCGGTCGCGCTGATGGAGGGCCGGATCGCGATCGACGACGCCGGAGAGGCCCGGACCGCGGTCGCCGATGCCGCGCTCAAAGCCCTGCTCGCGCGGGGTCTCGCCGATCACGCGGCGCGCTTCGGGGCGCTCCCCGGCGGCGCGATGGCGGTGGTGGTGCTCGGCAAAGCCGGCTCGCGGGAGATGATGGCGGGCTCGGATCTCGATCTGATGCTGATCTATGACCACCCCGAAAGTGCCACCGAGAGCGACGGCGCCCCCGGGGGCGCCGTCGGGGGGGCCGTCGGGGGCGCGCGGCGTTTGCCGGCCGGGCAATGGTTTCTGCGCGCGGCGCAAGGCTTCGTCGCCGCCCTCACCGCGCCGGACGCCGACGGCCCGCTCTATGCCGTCGATATGCGGCTTCGCCCCTCGGGCAATAAGGGGCCGGTCGCGGTCGCGCTCGGCGCCTTCATCCGCTACCACGCGGAGGCGGCGTGGACCTGGGAGCGGATGGCGCTGACGCGGGCGCGGGTGCTCGCCGCGGCGCCGGAATTCGCGGACCGGGTGCGGGCGGCGATCGCCGACGCGATCGCCGGCGCAGCACCCGCGGCGAGGGTGCGGGCGGATGCCGCCGCGATGCGCGGGCGGCTGGCCCGCGACCATCCGCCGGCCGGGCCGTTCGACGTGAAATACCGCGAAGGCGGGCTGATCGAGGTCGAGT
>JAKCCP010000048.1 GCA_021841985.1 Pseudomonadota bacterium
TCGCGGCAAACCCAGGCTTTTCCCGAACCCCCACGCCGAGGGCCAGGGCCGCGGCGATCATCAAGGCGAGGTGCGGAATTTCCACCATGCCCGCCATCATCCCTCCCACCAAGCGGCGCAGCCCGCTCGCCAGGCAGCGCGCGGGCGCCGGGCAAGCCGCGCCAGCGCCGCCCCAAGCGGCCGTTCGGCGCAGCGCCACGACGCGGTGAAGCAAGCCGGGTCGATCAGCGTCGCAGGATCACCGAAAGGCAGCCAGCGCGGCGGCGGACCATAGCCCTCCTGCCAAGCCGATTCCGGCCGCGCGGCATCCGCCAGCGCGCCGCGAAAGCGTTGCATCAAGGCAACCAGCGCGACGAGCAGCCCGGCCAGGAGCGGTGGTGCGAGCCAGGCGAGCCAGCCCGGCCGCAGCCCCCCTGACACCGCCGCCGCTGCCGGCAGCAGCACCGCCAGCGCCGGGCTGGCGAGCCACAGAATGAGGCCGGGGGCCACGCCGGCCAGCGCGAGAAGCCCGGCAAGCCCGCCCAGAACCCAGCACGCCGGGCGATCGCTCTCGGTCGCGGCCGAGGCGCGCGGGGTGCGTGGGGGGCCGAGAAAGCCCAGGCCAAGAAAGCGCAGCATGGCGAAAACCCCGAGGGCCAGGCCGGCGCCGAGCAGGGCCACCAAGAGTGACGCGCCAAATGCGCCAGCGCCGCCACCGATGCGCGGCAGATGCCAAAGCGTGCCAAGCAGCAGCGCCATCGCCGCGAATCCCGGTCCCGGCGGCAGCGCCGCGAGCGCGCTCGCCCCGGCCAGTGCGCTTGCGGCGGTAAACGGCAGGCGCGGGGCAAGGCCGCCGAGCCGGGCAAGCGCCTCGGTTCCCGCCTCGGCGCGGAGCACGGCCGCGACCAGCAGCAGAAGCACCGGCGCGAGGCTCGTCAGAAACACCAGCAGCAATGCCGCGCTGGCCGCCGCGTGCGCCGCATCGGTGAGATCGGCGCCGCGCGCGAGGGCGGCAACCCCGCACGCCAGGATCGCCTCGCCGAGCAGCGCCACGCCCACGGCGGCGGCGATGCGGCCGAGCGTTATGGCAAGCAGGGCCTCCCGCGCCCCGCCCAGCATGAGCGCCGCACCTCCCAGCACGATTATCACGTCCTGCCCTGGCGCGGCGCCGAGCGCCGCCAGATCGCCGGTGAACCGCAGCACGAGATAGAGCCCGCTCGGCACCATCAAAGCAACGATCAGGGCGGCTTCGTGCGCTACCCGCCGCCCGAGCCGGGCAGGCCACAGCAAGGGGAGCGCGATCAAGCCAGCGCCAAGCAAAGCCAGCGCCACGATCGCAGCCCCCCGCACCCCAGCCTGCGGCGCCGCGCGCATGGCGCTGAAAGCGGCATCGGGCGCGCCATCGGGAAACAGCGGCGCCAGCCGGGCCAGCGCCAGCAAGAGTACGCCGAGCCCGGCAATCCCCGCCAGCACCGTCCCCCGCCCCGCCCCCACAAGGCGCCAAAGCGCGGCCAGGGTCGCGGCAAGCGCGGCGATCAGCGTAAACCCGTCGGCCGCGAGCAGGCTGGCGTAAAACCCCGCGAGCAGGGCTGCGGCAGCGGGACGGGCGGGGGGGGCGAGACGCAGCACGGCGGCCAGCGCGACGCCGCTCGCCATCAGGAAAAATCCCGCCAACCCATCGATCGTGAGCACCGCGCCGTATCCCGGCAGACCAAGCGGCAGGGTGAGGACTGCCCGCCCCCCTGTCCCGGCGCCGCAGACGAGGCCCCCGAGCACCGCCGCCCCTAGCGGCGCCAGCCACAAGAATCTGCCAAGCCACCGCCGTGGCGCGGCCAGCAGCAGAGCCGCCGCCCCTCCGACCAGCCCGGCGATAAGCCCCGCGGCGAGCAGCAGGACCAGCGTCGCCATCACGCCCGGAACCAGCATCGTGCTTCGCCCGGCCGGTTCAGCCGGACAGCAGCCAGTCCTCGATCAGCCGCCGGGCGATACTGTCGCCACGCGGCAGACGGAAGCCCAGCATCTTGTGGTCGCGGAGGTCGGCGCGCGAAAACCACCGCGCATCGGCTAATTCATCCTGATCGAGCACGATCTCCTCGGTCAGCGCCTCGGCGTGAAAGCCGAGCATGATCGAGGCCGGAAACGGCCAGGGCTGGCTGGAATGATAATGCACCGCGCCGACCCGCGCACCGGTTTCCTCAAACACCTCGCGAGCCACCGCCTCTTCGAGGCTTTCGCCCGGCTCGACGAAGCCGGCCAGGGTCGAATACATCTCGGCAGGAAAACGCGGCGCATGGCCGAGCAGCGCTTGATCGCCGCGCACCACCAGCATGATGACCGCGGGATCGGTGCGCGGGAAATGCTGCGCCTGGCAGCGCGTGCAGACCAAGACATGTCCCGCACTGGCGGGAGCGCAGGCGCCACCGCAAATCGGGCAAAAACGATGCCGCGTCCGCCAGTGCATGAGCGCGCGGGCATGGGCAAGGATCGCCGCCTCGGCCGCGGGCAGGCTGCCCACGGCGGTACGCAGATCGGCGAATTCGGCGTCCTCGGCGAGCGCGGGCGGGGAAGCGTCGGGATCGCGATCGCCGAACTCGACGGCAAACACCGCTCGCCCCTCCCAGAGGCCAAGAAATGCCATGACCTCGGCGCTCCGGCAGGGATCGGCGGCGCGTCCGGCAAGCAACGCCGCATGCCCCGCGCGCAGCAGATTGTGCCCGCGCCAGAGCGGCACGAACAGGCTCTCCGGCGAGGCCAAGGTCGCCGCGATGAACCCGGCGTCGTCGCGCCGGTTGGCCGCGCGGTCGAGCGGGCTTGCGGCATACGCGTTGGGATGGCGGGCGCAGATCGGGGTCACGTGGCTTCCATCGTTTCGTCGTTTGGGCGCTTCGAGTGTGGAAACGACGGTGCCACGCGGCTGGCGCCAGGGCAACCGGCCCGTGACCCTGGCGCGCGGCTTGTGCCTGGCAGCGACGAAAAGCCTATCGCCCGACACGCACGCCGATCTCTCCCACCGCCTCGCCCGCGCCCATGATCCAGCGAGCCAACCGCGCCGGGGCATTCCCTTCGCGGTGCAGGACAATACTCATTCCAGATCACGAAACTCGATGCGGGTTGCCAGATAAAATGTTATTAAAATGTTACGAAAAATTATCAAATGCTAACAGTCGTAAATGATAGTGGCGGGCGGATTTGAACCACCGACCAAGGGATTATGATTCCCATATCTGCCCCCGACACCCGACGACACACACCGCATGTCAGCACCTAAGACCCGCAATTTTCCCTGACTTAATGGCGGCATAGTCCGACATTCGCCGACAAGGTTCCGCTCCTCGGTGCTGACATGGTGCT
>JAKCCP010000022.1 GCA_021841985.1 Pseudomonadota bacterium
CGCGCGCCACCATCCGCTGGCCGCGCGGGCCATCGACGAGGGTGGGCGTGAAGGGCGGGCTTGGCCAAAGTTCGAGCGGCTCGGGCGGCTGGACGTCGTAATGGCCGTAATAGAGGAGATGCGGGGCAGCGGCGCCAAGGTCGAGATCAGGGTCGAGATCGGGGCCGGGATGGGTCGCGAGCACCACCGGATGGCCCTCGGTTTCATGGAGTGCCGCGGCGAAACCGAGCTTCGCCAACGCATCCCGCGCCCATGCCGCGGCCTGCCGGCAATCGCCGGCGTGATCGGGCTGGGCGCTGATCGAGGGGATGCGGAGGAAGTCGGACCACGCGGCGACGGCCTCCGGCATCAAGGCCGCCGCTTTCGTCAAAACCGCATCGGTTGCCGCTCCGGTCATGGTTTCACTCCATAGGTGTTGAGAAACATCCGGGTCGCCGCCGTGACCACTTCGGCAATCCCCGCCTCGGCCGGGCCGCGCTGGAGATTGAGCTTATAGCGCAGCCAGAGGCGGGTCTGGCAGAGGCAGAAGAATTGCTCGGCGGCGAATTCCGGGTCCGCGACGGCGAGCTTCCCCTCCTTGGTGCGCGCGGCGAGCCAGCGCGCCATCTCGCCGGTTGCCCGCGCCGGCCCGGCTTCATAGAAAGCGCTCGCGAGTTCGGGGAATTTCTTCGCCTCCGCCACCACCACGCGGTAGATGGTGAGCCCGAGATCGGAGAGCATCATCTCGACCATCCGCCGGCCGATCCGCGCGAGCGCCGCGGTGACGTCGAGTTCGTCGTCGGACGCGGCGAACACCTGGCAGAGATTGCGCGCGCAGGCCGCCTCGACATAGGCGGCGAAGAGATGCGCCTTGCTCTCGAAATGGTTGTAGAGCGTGCCCTTGGAGACATTGGCGACGGCGGCGATGCGGGACATGCTGGCGCCCTCATAACCGTCTTGCGCGAAGACCGCCGCGGCCCCCTCGAGGATGCGGGCCCGCTTTTCGGGCGACAGAGCATCGGCAGCCAGCATCGGGGCATTCCTCCTTGACATTGTCGTGACTTTGCGGATTGACGATGCGACGGGATGGGTGCATTTGTCAAAATTGACTGAACCGGTCGGTCAGGCGGGGGTGGCGCGACGGCTTCGGCGCCTGGAGGATAGGGTCATGCAGGGTTCGGGACGTGATCTGGCGCGGCGGCGGTTGGGCCGCGTCGTGGTTCTGGCCATCCCACTGCTCGGCGCCTGCACCGTCGGCCCCGATTTCACCCCCGAAAAACCCTGGTGGCAGCCGAGTTCGTGGTCGAACGCGAAACCCGCGGTGCCGGTCGAGAAGGCGAGCCTGGTCGAGACCGCGCCGCTCGATCCGAAATGGTGGGACCAGTTCCAGGATCCCGAGCTTTCCAAGCTGGAACAGCATGTCGCCGGGGAAAATCTCGACATCCGGATCGCCGATATGCGGCTCGGCGAATCGCGGAGCCAGCTCGGCGTCACCCAGGCCAGCCAATACCCGATCCTCAACGCCGACGGCTCCTTTTCGCACCAGTATCTGAGCCCGAACGGCGCGATCGCCCTGTTCCCGCCCGCCGGCGCGACCAGCACCGGCGGCGGCTTCGGCGGCATCGCGCCGGGAACGACAGGCACCAGCTTCGGCAGCACCGGCGCCTCGGCCGGCGGCGCCGCCGGCACGCTTGGCGCCATTCCGCTGCATGGCAGCACCATCCCGCCCTTCAACCTCTATCAATACGGGTTCGATGCCGCCTGGGAGATCGATTTCTGGGGCCAGGTCCGCCGTCAGGTGGAAGCCGCCAAGGCGATGGTCCAGGCGACCGAGGATCAGCGGCGTGACGCCCTGGTCTCGATCGAGGCGGAATTGGCGCGCGATTACATCAATCTCCGCGGCACCCAGCGCACCCTCGCGATCACCGAGGAAAACCTCGAGAGCGCCAACCAGAGCCTCGATCTGACCCGCCAGCGCGCCAGTGGCGGCCTCACCACCGACCTCGACGTCGCCAACGCCGAGGCCCAGGCCGACAACATCGCCGCGCAATTGCCGCCGCTCCGCCAGCAGGAAACCGAGCTGATCAACGCCATCAGCCAGTTGCTCGGGCGTGAACCCGGCGCGCTCAAGGCGGAACTGGCCGACGCCAAGCCGATCCCGCCGGTGCCGCCGAAAGTGCCGATGGGGCTTCCCTCCGAACTCGCCCGCCGCCGCCCCGATATCCGCGCCGCCGAAGCCAGCCTGCACGCCGCGACCGCGCAGATCGGCGTCGCCGTCTCGGATTTCTTCCCCAATGTCTCGCTCACCGGCAGCTTCGGGATCGCGGCGCTCAATGCCTATCAGATGGGCAGCCTGAGATCCATGCAATATGGCGTCGGGCCGACCGTCAGCCTGCCGATCTTCCAAGGCGGACAGCTCGTCTCCACCTTGGCACTGCGCAAGCAGCAGCAGAAGGAGGCGGCGCTCACCTACCAGAAAACCGTCTTGCAAGCGCTCAACGACGTGGATAATTCCCTCACCGCCTACAACACCGAACAGCAGCGCGAGGCGGCGTTGACCAAGACCGTGGCCGCGGCCCGCCGCGCGCTCGATCTCGCGCGCCAGCGCTACGTGCAGGGGGTCGCGACCTTCCTCGACGTCTTGACCGCGCAAAGCGTGCTGCTCGGCGCCGAGATCCAGCTCGCCCAGAGCACGACGCTGGTCTCGACCAATCTGGTGCTGCTTTACAAGGCGCTCGGCGGCGGCTGGGAGCAGACCTATCCCGACCCGTCGGCCGAGACCGCCCAGAAGGCGAGCCAGCCGAGCTTGTAGCGCGCCGCGCCCGGCGGCGGCGTGCGTGCCCGAGGGGTTTCCCTACAGGCCTGCGCCTTGCTCCGCCGGAGTTCGCGGCCATATGGTAATGTCGCCTCGCCCAGGTTCCTTTCTCGGGATACAAGGATTTGCCGATGATATTGCGCGTGACCGCGGTTTTGCTTGCGATCCTTGCCGCTGGCCTTGCCGCTGGCGCGTCTCCGGCCTGGGCGCAATTCGGCCCCGGCGGGCCGCCGGCGGTCGGCGTGGTGCGCGCCGAGCCGCACGCGGTGACCGAGACCAGCGAGTTCGTCGGCCGCATCCAGGCGACCGACCGGGTCAATCTCGTCGCCCGCGTCACCGCCTATCTCGAACAGATGATTTTCACCGAAGGGGCGGAGGTGAAAAAGGGCGATCTCCTCTATCGCCTGGAACAGCCGCCTTTCGAGGCCGATGTGCAAGCCAAGGCGGCGACCATCGCGCAGATGCAGGCGCAGTTGCAAAACGCCGCGATCACCCTCCATCGCGCCGAGACCCTTCTCCACACACCGGCCGGCCAGCAATCGACGGTCGATGATTCGCGCGCCAACCAGCTTTCCTATCAGGCGCAACTGATGCAGGCGGAAGCCAATCTGCGCCTCTCGCGGATCAATCTCGGCTATACCGAAATCCGTGCCCCGATCGATGGCAAGATCGGCCGCACCGCGGTCACCATCGGCAACGTCGTCAGCCCCTCTTCCGGAACCCTGGCGACGATCGTGAGCCAGGATCCGATGTATGTGGTGTTCCCGGTCTCGGTGCGCGCCGCCCTCGATCTCCGCCAGCGCTATCACGACAAAGGCGGGCTCAACGCCGTCGTCATCCGCGTCCGCCTCCCCGATGGCCGGATCTATGACCAGGTCGGCAAGGTCGATTTCGTCGACAATACGATCTCCGCCAACACCGATACCATCACGCTCCGCGGCGTGATCGCCAATCCCGCCTCGCCCAGCACCGACAAGGCGAGACTGGCCACGCGCGAATTGACCGATGGCGAATTCGTCAGCGTCCTTCTCGAAGGGGTCGAGCCGATCGCCGCCCTCACCGTCCCCCGCGCCGCCGTTTTGTCCGACCAATCCGGGGATTATGTCTATGTCGTCGGCGCCGGCAACAAAATCGAGCAGCGGCGTCTTCAGCTCGGCCAATCGACGCCGACCGAGGCGGTGGTGCTGAAGGGGCTCGACCCCGGCGCGATGGTGGTGGTGGAGGGCGTGCAGCGGGTGCGCCCCGGCCTCGTCGTCGCCCCCGGCCCGGCCTCGCCGCCACCCGGCGCCGCCAAAACAGCAGCGGGCACGCCCGCCGCGAAGCAGGATTGAGCCGATGATCTCGGCGGTTTTCGTCGATCGCCCGCGCCTTGCGATGGTGATCGCGATCGTCACCACGCTCGCCGGCATCCTCGCCATGCTGCGCATTCCGGTGGCGCAGTTCCCCGATATCGTGCCGCCGCAGGTGACGGTGACGGCGAGCTACCCCGGCGCCTCGGCCGATGTCGTGGAAACCAACATCGCCCAGCCGATCGAAAGCCAGGTGGTCGGCGTCGATCGCATGCTCTACATGAAATCGAACAGCGGCAATGACGGCAGCTACACGCTGAACACCAGCTTCTCGCTTGACACCAACCCCGATATCGACGTCGTCAACGTCAACAACCGGGTGCAGACGGCGATGTCGCAACTGCCCGCCGAGGTGCAGCAGGAAGGGCTGGTGGTGCAGAAAAAATCCGCCGCCGTGCTGCAGTTCGTCATTCTCTACAGCGAGAACGGCAAGCAGGATCCGCTGTTCATCACCAATTACGTGATCATCAACGTCCTCGACAAGATCTCCCGCACGCCGGGCGTCGGGCAGGCCTCCTTGTTCGCCAGGATGAACTACTCGATGCGCATCTGGTTCGACATCCAGCGCCTCGTCAGCCTCAACCTCTCGCCGTCCGACGTCATCGCCGCGATCCAGGCACAAAACATCCAGGCCCCGGTCGGGCGCATCGGCGCGCGGCCGATCGGCCCCGACCAGCAATTCCAGCTCAACGTCCAGACCCAGGGCCAGCTCAAGACGCCGAAGGAATTCGGCGAAATCGTGCTGCGCGCTTTTCCCGATGGTTCGGTCTTGCGTGTGCGCGACGTCGCGCGGGTCGAGATGGGGGCGCAGAACGAGGACAGCGAAAGCCGCATCGATGGCCGCCCCGGCGTTCCGATCGGCATCTATCTCTCCCCCGGCGCCAATGCCGTCGCCACCGCCGCGGCGGTGAACCGGACCCTCGCCGATCTCAGCAAGCGCTTCCCCGAGGGGCTGAAGGCGCGGGTGATGTATGACAGCACCACCTTCGTCTCGGACACCATCCACGAGGTGATCCGCACCCTCACCGAGGCGTTTTTGCTGGTCGTGCTCGTCGTCTATCTCTTCCTCGGCAATTTCCGCGCGACCATCATCCCGACCGTCGCGGTGCCGGTCAGCCTGATCGGCACCTTCGCCGCCCTGCTCGCGCTCGGCTATTCCGCCAATACCGTCTCGCTGCTCGCCATGGTGCTCGCGATCGGCATCGTCGTCGATGACGCGATCGTCGTCGTCGAGAACGTCGAGCGGGTGATGGAGGAGGAGCCGGAGATTTCCCCGGCCGAGGCGACCAAGAAGGCGATGCGCCAGATCACCGCGCCGATCATCGCGATCACCCTGGTTCTGCTTTCGGTGTTCGTGCCGATCGCCTTCATCCCCGGGCTTTCGGGGACGCTGTTTCGCCAGTTCGCGGTCACCATCAGCTCGGCGATGCTGATTTCGGCGATCAACGCGCTGACGCTCTCGCCCGCGCTCTGCGCCGTCTTTCTCCGCCATACCGGCAAGAAGCGCGGCCCGATCGGCCAGATGTTGCGCGGCATCGATTTCCTGCGCGATGGCTATGCCGCGATCGTGCGCCGCCTCCTCCGCGTCTCGGCGCTGGCGCTCGTGCTGATCGCGGTTTTCGCGCTTGGCGTCTGGGGATTGTCGCGCCATACGCCGACCGGCTTCCTGCCCGAGGAGGATCAGGGCGCGTTCTTCCTCGCCGTGCAATTGCCCGATGGCGCCTCGGTCGCGCGCGCGTCGGCGACGACGCGGGAAGTCGAGGGGATCCTCGCGAAAATGCCCGAGGTCGAGCACACGCTCTCGATCATCGGCTTCTCGCTGCTCGATTACGTCTCCGAGCCCAATGCCGCGTTCATGGTCGCCCGCCTCAAGCCGTTCGCCGACCGCAAGAGCGCGGCGAGTTCGGCGCAGGCACTGATCCGCAAGACCTTTGGCGCAGCACAGGGCATCCGCTCGGCGACCGTGTTCCCCTTCAACCTGCCGCCGATCATCGGGCTCTCCACCTCCGGCGGCTTCGAATACGAGCTTGAGGGGCTGGAGGGGCAGGATCCGGTGACCATGGGCAGCGTCATGAACGGCCTGCTCGCCGCCGCCAACCGCGACCCCCACCTGGCCCGCGTATTCTCCACCTTCACCGCGACCAACCCCTCGATCTATCTCGATATCGACCGCGAGAAGGCGCAGGCGCTCGGCCTCAACATCAGCGACGTCTTCACCGCGCTCCAGGCGACGTTGGGGGGCATCTACATCAATAATTTCAGCCTCTATGGCCGCACCTGGCAGGTGAATATCGAGGGCGAGGCGGCGAGGCGGCGCGATCTCTCCGACATCTGGCAGATCTATGTGCGCAACAATGTCGGCCAGATGGTGCCGCTCCGCTCGATCGCCGAGCTGCGCATCGTGCAGGGGCCGCAGGTGATCATCCGCTACAATAATTACCGCGCCATCTCGATCCTCGGCAGCCCCGCGCCCGGCGCCTCCTCGGGTGACGCGCTGGCGGCGATGGCGGCGGTCTCGGCGGACACGCTGCCGCCGGGCTATGCGTTCGAGTGGACCGGCACCGCCTATCAGGAGCAGCTCGCCTCCGGGCGCACCGGGTTCATTCTCGCGCTCGCGGTGTTGTTCGCCTATCTGTTCCTGGTCGGGCTCTATGAAAGCTGGGTGATCCCGATCCCGGTTTTGCTTTCGGTCGTCGTCGGCGCCACCGGCTCGTTCATCGCCCTCCGCGTCTCCGGCCTCTCGCTCGACCTCTATGCTCAGATCGGCCTCGTCGTCTTGATCGCGCTCGCCGCGAAAAACGGCATCCTGATCGTCGAGTTCGCCAAGGAGCGCCGCGAGGAGGGTCTGCCGATCCGCGAGGCGGCGGCGCTCGGGGCAAAAACGCGGTTTCGTGCCGTGATGATGACCTCGGTCGCCTTCATCCTCGGCCTCGTGCCCCTGGTCTGGGCGGAGGGCGCGGCGATGCTGAGCCGGCGCGGCATCGGGACGGCGGTGTTCGGCGGCATGATCGCCGCGAGTTCGATCGGCATCTTTCTGATCCCGATGCTCTATGTCATCTTCCAGACTTTCCGCGAGCGGGTAAAAGCGCGGTTTTCACGCAAGCGTGCGCATGCCCCCGCCGAAACGGTGGGAGAATAGGCGCCGGCGCGGCGGGGGGCTTGGCCTCGGGCGCCGGGCGCGCCAATCTGTCGCGACGTTACAAACGGGAAGCGGAGAGCGAGAGCGATGACCAAATTCGGCTTGGCCCAACCGGTGCGGCGGGTGGAAGACCCGCGCCTTCTCAAGGGAGACGGCCGCTATACCGATGATATCACCCCTCCCGGCACGCTGATCGGGGTGGTGCTGAGGAGCCCCCACGCCCATGCCGCCATCGCCCGGATCGATGTCGCGCCCCCCCGGATGCTCCCCGGCGTGGTCGCGGTCTATACCCATGCCGATCTCGCCGAGGACGGCATCGGGACGCTGCCCTGCGCGATCCCGCTCAACAACCGCGACGGAAGCCCGCGTTTCGACCCGCCGCACCCGGTGCTCGCCGACGGCACGGTGCGCCATGTCGGCGACCCGGTCGCCTTTGTCGTCGCCGAAACCGCCCAGGCGGCACGCGACGGCGCCGAGGCGATCGACATCGAGTACGACATCCTGCCCGCGACCACCGATCTCACCCGGGCGACGGAGACAGGGCAGCCGCCGGTCTGGGCGGGGGCTGCGCATAATGTCTGTTTCGACTGGGAGGTCGGCGACCGCGCCAGGACCGAGGCGTTGTTCGCCAAGGCCGCTCACGTCACCCGGCTTGAGATCGTCAATAACCGCGTCGTCGTCAACAGCATGGAGGCGCGGGCGGCGCTCGCCGAATTCGATCCCGCCTCAGGGCGCTGGACGCTGACCACCAACACCCAGGGCGGCTGGGTCATCAAGCAGCTTCTCGCCGAGGCCATCTTCAAGGTCAGCGCCGACAAATTCCGCATCATCACCCCCGATGTCGGCGGCGGCTTCGGGATGAAGCTGTTTCTCTACGCCGAGCACGCCCTCACCTGCCATGCCGCGCGCAAGCTCGCGCGGCCGGTGAAATGGCGCTCCGAGCGCAGCGAGGCGTTCCTCTCCGACACGCAAGGCCGCGCCAATTTCACCCTCGGCGAAATCGCCCTCGACGCCGATCATAAATTCCTCGCGCTCCGCACCAAGAACCACGCCGATATGGGCGCCTATCTCTCGACCTTCGCGCCCTTCATCCCGACGCTCGCCGGCACCAAGGTTCTGGCCAGCGTCTATGGGTTCCAGGCGATTTACGCCAATGTCATCGGCGTTTTCACCAACACCGTGCCGGTCGATGCCTATCGCGGCGCCGGGCGGCCGGAGAGCAACTACCTCGTCGAGCGGCTGATCGACGCCGCGGCGCGCGAACTCAAGCTCGACGCCATCGCACTCCGCAAGCTGAACCTCGTCCAGCCCGCCGCCATGCCCTACACCTCGGCGATGGGGCAGACCTATGACAGCGGCGATTTCGGCCGGGTGATGGAGGCCGCCCTCGGCAAGATCGATTACGCCGGCTTCCCCGCCCGCCGGGCGGAGGCGCTGCGGCGCGGCAGGCTGCGCGGCATCGGCCTCGCCTATTATCTCGAAGCGACCGGCGGCGCCCCGAGCGAGCGCGCCGAGATCCGCTTCGCCGCGGATGGCGGTGTCGATCTTTATGTCGGCACCCAATCGACCGGCCAGGGGCATGAAACCGCCTATGTCATGCTGACCGCCAACCGCCTCGGCATCGATCCCGATAAAATCCGCGTCCGCCAGGGCGATACCGACGAAATCCCGACCGGCGGCGGCACCGGCGGCGCGCGCAGCCTCTACTCCGAAGGCCAGGCCATCCTCGCCACGGTCGCGACGGTGATCGAGAAGGGCAAGGCCGCCGCCGCCGAGATGCTCGAGGCGAGCGTCGCCGATATCGTCTTCGATGACGGCCAGTTCTCGATCGTCGGCACCGATCGCGGGGTCGACATTCTCGCCCTCGCCCGGCGGCAGCGGGAAAACCGTGCCGCGGGGCGCGAGGTCGAACTGCTCGATGCCGCCGAGGTCGCGCGCATCGACAGCCACACCTTCCCCAATGGCTGTCACATGGCGGAGATCGAGGTCGACCCCGAAACCGGCGTCGCGCGCGTCGTGCGCTATATCGTTTGCGACGATGTCGGCCGCGCGATCAACCCGATGATCGTGCGCGGCCAGGTGCATGGCGGCGTGGCGCAGGGCATCGGCCAAGCGCTCATGGAAAACACCGTCTATGATCCGCAATCCGGCCAGCTCCTCGCCGGCAGCTTCATGGATTACGCGGTGCCGCGCGCCGACGACCTGCCCGAAATCGAGGTCGAGCTGATCGAGGTGCCGTGCGGCACCAATCCGCTCGGCGTCAAGGGCGCCGGCGAGGCGGGCGCGGTCGGCAGCCCGCCGGCGGTGATCAACGCGCTGCTCGACGCGCTCGCCGAACGTGGCGTCACCGCGATCGACATGCCGGCAACCCCCGAGCGCGTCTGGCAGGCCCTGCATCAGACCCGCGCCGCGGCCTGAACGATCAGCCGCGAGCCGCGTCAGTCGGGAAAGCCGATGAAGGTCGCAACCTCATCGAGCGGCGCGCGTTCGCTGCGGAGCGCATTGGCCGGGGCGGTATCATCGCCATGGCCAATCGCGATCGCGGCGAACAGCACGTGCTCGTCGGGGATAGGGACGAAGCGGCGGACGATCTGCGGATAGCGCGACCAGCATTCCTGGGCACAGCTTTGCAGCCCCTCGGCGAGCAAAAGCAGCATGACGCTTTGCATCCACATGCCGAGATCGGCCCATTGCGGCGGCCCCATGAAGCGCGGCGTATGGATGAACAAGGCCGCCGGGGCGCCGAAAAACTGATAATTCTGACCCAGCCAGCGCAGCCGTGCCGCCTTGGCCTCACGCGGGATGCCGAGAGAGGCGTATAATTGCTCGCCGTTGGTGAAGCGGCGGGTGCGGTAAGGCTCGGGGAGATGCGGCGGGTAGATCGGGTATTCGGGCTCCGGCTCGACCGCGCCATAGCTCTCCGCCATCGCCCGCTTGAGTGCCGCGAGCGGCGCGCCGGCGACGGCGGTGATGTGCCAGGGCTGGACATTGCCGCCGGAGGGCGCGCGATTGGCCACCGCCATCACCCGCCGCAGGATCGCGGGATCGACCGCTTTCGGCAGAAAGCCACGCACCGAACGGCGCCCCAGAACCGCCTCTTTGACATCCATCTCGCCCGCCCCCCTAGCCCCGATGCATCTATCCTCTGTGAGATATCCGGGCTAGAGCAACATCCGTTCAGATAGAATCATCTGAACGGATTAAATTGCTCGCCAAAACAAAGAGATAGAGCAATATCCGTGAGCCAATGCGAACGGATGTTCGCTCTAGGTCCGGCAATGCCGAACATAAATCACCCCGCGCCGCCCAGCGCCCTGATTGCGAGGGCGGTCGCGGAGGCCCTGTTCTCGACCTTGAGCTTGCCGAATATTTGTTCCAAGTGCTTGTTTACGGTGCGGGGGCTCAGGCCCAAGATCGTTGCGATATCGCGGTTGGATTTGCCGCGGCTTACCCATAGCAGAACCTCGGTCTCGCGGATTGTCAGTCCGAGCGCCTGGTTCAGGATTTCTTCGGCACATTGGCTGGAGGTGACACGTAGCAGCACCTCGTCCATCCCGGTCTCGCCAACGAAGGTCATTCTAATGGACACCTCGCCTTCGGCCTGGAGATTGATCGAGAATTCCGTCTTTGCCCCGGCCTGGCGGAGGCAGGTGGCGAGCCAAGCCACCGCTGTTGGCGGGAGCGAGCCGACCGGCTTGCCCGTGGCCTCTCGAATAAGCCGGGCCGCCTGCGGGGTTGCCCAACGCAGGTGGCCCTCGCGGGAGACGGCCAAAAGGAAGCGACCCGCCGTGTCAAGGGCGGCGCGGGCGCTGCGGGTCAGCCGCGCGGTGGCGAGATGGACGCGCACGCGCGCCACGACTTCGTCGGGCGCCACCGGCTTGGCGACGTAGTCGACTCCACCGGAATCCAGGCCGCGAAGGACGTGCTCGGTTTCGGTGAGCCCCGTCATGAAGACGACAGGGATGGAGGCGAGGGGTTGAAAGTGTTTCATCTGCCGGCAGGTCTCAAACCCGTCCAGCCCGGGCATGACGGCATCCATCAGCACGATGTCCGGGGAAATGCGGGACATAAGCATCAGCGCGTCGGCGCCTGACAGCGCGACCAGCACGGTGTAGCCCGCGGCCTCCAGCGCCTCGTTGAGCATTCCAAGAGTCGCGGGGCTATCATCCACGACCAGCACGACTTCTCGCTGGCTTGCCATGGCGTTCATGGGTCTGGATCGGATCCGAGGGCCGTCATAAACGCCTTGATCTGAAATTGCGACACCAGGCTGCGCAGGCGAGCGACAGCGTGGCGATCGCGCGGCCCGCGTGCCTCGATGTCATCCAGGCGGGCGTGGATGCCGCGGATGTAACCGATGGTCCCGAGTTCGATCAAGGCACGGGTGTCGTCAGCGGACAGGGGGATGGGGGGTGGGGGGCCGTCGTCTATGGTAGCGGGGCCGAGTTCGGGGGTGGTCCACTCGATTTGCATCAGCGCTCCAATCTTTCGCAGCAGGTCGGCGACCCCGATCGGCTTGGCGAGGGTGTCGTCGTGGGACGCATGCTCGGTGGCCTGCCGCCTCAGCTCGGCGGCGTTGGCGGAGATGACAATGATGACCAAGCGGTCGAACCCCTCTTGACGCAGCCGGGCTGCGACCTGCCATCCGTTCTGGCCGGGCATGGAAATATCGACCAGCAGCAGGTCCGGGTGGTGCTCGGCGGCCATGCGGAGGCATTCCTTGCCGTTCGCCGCGCTCAGGACGATGAAGCCGAGAGGGGAGAGGAGATCCTGCATCAGGCCACGATGGATGGGGTCATCGTCGGCGACCAAGACGGTGAGCCGTCGGCCAAGATAGCCAAGGACTTCGGTTTCGATTGGCGCGGGCTTTCGCGGTTGCACGGCGGCGGAGAGGCGCAGGCGCACGGTGAAGCGGCTTCCCTTGCCGGGCGCGCTGCTGACCGACAGCTCCCCGCCCATAATTTGTGTCAGCAGCCGGGTGATGGTCAGGCCGAGGCCGATGCCCTGGACGGTGCTGGCGCGGCCGCCTTCGACGCGCGCGAACGGCTCGAAGATGCGGTCCTGGTCGGCTGCCGCGATCCCAATCCCGGTGTCGGCGATTTCGAACTCAGCGACTTCGCTGCGCAAGCGAAGGCCGAAGCGGACTTCCCCGGTGTTGGTGAACTTAACCGCGTTGGACAAGAGGTTGATCAGGATCTGCCGCAGCCGACGCTCGTCGGTGTAGACGATTCCGGGCATCCATCCGGGGCTTCTGAAGACGAACCCGATGCCGCGTGCCTCGGCCTGCAGGCGGAACATATTGACGAGCTGCTGCAGGAACTCCGCCAGGCGCACCTCGTCGCGGTAGATCTCGATCCGGCCGGCCTCGATCTTGGAAATGTCCAGCAGGCCCTCGATGAGGCCGGCCATGTGGTCACCGCTATGGCGGATGATGCGGATGTTCTCGCGTCGGCCGGGACTGATGCTGAGGTCGTGCTCCAGCAACTGCGCATACCCCAAAATGGCGTTTAGCGGGCTGCGAAGCTCATGGCTTATTCCCACAACGTAGCGGCTTTTGGCGAGGTTTGCCGCTTCGGCCGATTGGATGGCTTTTTGCAGTTGCGCGTCCGTGCGCTTGTGGGCTTCGATCTCGTCCAGGAGCAGATCGTTCTGGCGCTGGGTTTCCTGCTGTGCGACCCGACGAGTCGCCTGGCCCAGCGCCAGCAGCCAGGCGAGTACGCCCGCCACCGGCATGAGAATGGCGAAGGCGCTCCAGAGCGCGCGGGCAAGGGCGGGGCGCTCCCCTGGTATGGCAGTCGCCATGTGGCCGTAGATGGTGGTCAGCACGACGCCGATGACTGTGGCGAGCAGCAGCATCATGCCGGCCCAACGCCCGAGCGGCCCGGCGAGGGGGTTGCGAACGGGCTTTGGTATCCAGGTTTCTAGAAAACTGACGATTTGCCGCGAGAGCCGTGCGTGCGGTTTGCAGGCGTCTTGGCAACGGGCATCCAGTGAGCAGCACAGAGAGCAGATCGCGCCACCATAGGCCGGGCAAAAGGCCATGTCCTCGGGTTCAAACGGGTGTTCGCAGACCGTGCATGCCAGCGTCGATCGTCGGGCCCAGTGGGCGCGCGGTTTGCGGGCCAGATAGTAACGACCCTTGGTGGCCCAGGCGATGAGGGGGGCCGCGACGAAGGCCACGCTGAAGGCGATGAAGGGGGAAAACGCCTCGATCGTAGAACCGCCCGCACCGGAATAGGCAAACGCACCCGCGCCGACGGCAAGTATCATGGCGCCGCAGCCGACGGGATTGATATCGTAGAGGTGCGCGCGCTTGAACTCGATATAAGCAGGGCTAAGGCCCGTCCCTTTGTTAATGACCAGGTCTGCGACCAATGCGCCGATCCACGCTGCGGCGACGCAGGAGTAAAGCACCAGCGTGTGCTCGATCGCCTGATAGATGCCAAGCTCCATCAGAAGCAATGCAATGCCGATGTTGAACACGAGCCAGACGACCCGCCCGGGATGGCTGTGGGTCAGGCGGGAAAAGAAATTTGACCACCCGATCGAACCGGCATAGGCGTTTGTCATGTTGATCTTGAGCTGCGAGATCACGACGAAGCAGCAGGTCAGCGCCAACGCCCCGGCCGGCGATTGCACGACGTGTTTGAAGGCGACCTCGTAGATAATGTTTGGCTGTTTCGCGAGCAGCGGGGGAACCCCGGCCGAAACCGCGAGGCACGCCAGGAACGATCCGGCAAGCAGTTTCAGGACGCCGATCACGATCCAGCCCGGGCCACCCGCCAGCACCGCCAGCCACCACCCGGTCTGCGCGCGGCCGGGCTGGCGTGCCGGCAGGTAGCGCAGGTAGTCCACCTGCTCGCCAATCTGCGCAACGAGTGAGAACACAACCGATCCGGCGGCGCCGAACAGCACCAGGTTGAAGCGCCCGTCCGCCTGCGGCGCTGTCCCGGGGTAATGCGTCCAGGTTTCGACGGCGCCCGAGACGCGGAGCGCGATGACAGCGAATGGTAGCAGTTGCAGCACGATCCAAAGCGGTTGAGACCACAGCTGCACGCGGCTGATGAAGGTGATCCCGTGCGTCACCAGGGGCACGACCGCGACGGAGCACAACACGAACCCGATCGCCGGCGGGATGCCGAAGTATGCTTTGAGCATGGAGGCGAGGATGACCGCCTCGATCGCGAAGAAGATGAAAGTGAACGAGGCGTAGATCAGCGAGGTAACGGTCGAACCGATATAGCCGAAACCGGCGCCGCGCGTCAGAAGGTCGATGTCCACTCCGTCGCGGGCGGCGTAGTAGCTGATGGGCAGGCTGGTGGCAAAAATCAGGGCCGCGACCGTGACGATGGCGGCCACGGCGTTGGTGAATCCGTAGCCGATGGTGATCGTGGCACCGATCGCCTCCAGGGCCAGGAACGAAATTCCGCCGAGTGCGGTGTTGGCTACACGGAAAGAGGACCAGCGGCGGGCTGCCTTCGCCGTGAATCGCAGGGCGTAGTCCTCCAGGGTTTGGTTTGCCACCCATTGGTTGTATTCGCGCCTTACGCGCACGATCCGCTGCCGCGCCGCCATCGCCGTGCCGGCCCTCCTTCTGATCGACTGCGCCCACACATAAAGGTTTTATATGATGCACCGCAACATGCCCTGACAGCCATACGTCATTTGACGTATTCCAAATCGTTCTGGCCCAGGCCCAAAATGTCCTCATCGACGAACATAGCGAGGGCACCATGTCTGACGACGCACACGCACCGCACTCCCTGTTCCGACGCCGCCTCATGCAGGGGCTGGTGGCGCTTCCGGCCGCTGCGATGCTGCCGCGTGCTGCCTGGGCTGCGAGTCCAGCCACTGCGGCGGTTAACACGACCGGGCTCGCTGTGACCGACGATACCGTCACGGTCGGTATCCTACACTCCATCACAGGCACGATGGCCATCAGCGAAACCGGGTCCGTCGAGGCGGAGAAGCTCGCGATCGCACAGATTAACGAGTCTGGTGGTGTGCTCGGCCGGCAGATCAAGATAATTCAGGAAGACGGCGCGAGCGATTGGCCGAACTTCGCCGAGAAGGCCAAGAAGCTGCTGGCCAGCGACCATTGCGCGGCCGTGTTCGGCTGCTGGACATCCGCCTCGCGCAAAGCCGTGCTGCCGGTGTTCGAGCAGTATAACGGGATGCTTTATTATCCAACTTTCTACGAAGGGCTGGAGCAAAGTAAAAACGTCATTTATACGGGACAGGAGGCGACGCAGCAGATCCTGGCCGGGCTCGACTGGGTCAACAGGACGAAAGGCAGCAAGTCCTTTTACCTGCTTGGTTCCGATTATATCTGGCCACGCACCTCAAACAAGATCGCGCGCAAGCACATCGAAGCGCATCTGACGGGCTGCAAGGTGGTGGGGGAAGACTATTTCCCGCTGGGCCACACGCAGTTCAACTCGGTCATCAACAAGATCAAACTCACCAAGCCCGACGTGATTTATGCGATCATCGTCGGTGGGTCGAACGTTGCCTTCTATAAGCAGTTGAATGCAGCGGGCATCGACCTCAGCAAGCAGACGTTGCTGACGATCTCGGTTACCGAGGACGAGATCGTGGGGATCGGCGGGAAGAACATCGCTGGTGCCTTCGCCTGCATGAAGTATTTCGAGAGTCTGAAGAACCCCAACAACGAGAAGTTCGTCCCCGCCTTCCAGAAGATGTGGGGCGCCAATACCGTCATCGGCGACGTGACGCAGGCAGCGTATCTAGGGCCGTGGCTGTGGAAGTTGACGGCGGAAAAGGCCGGCAGCTTCGACATTGACAAAATCGTCGCCGCGTCCCCAGGCATCGAGTTCAAGGGAGCGCCCGAGGGCTATGTGCGCATCCACGAGAACCATCACCTTTGGAGCAAGACCCGCGTGGGTAAGGCGCTGGTGAACGGGCAGTATGAGGTCGTTTACGAAACTTCCGACCTCGTTCAACCCAACCCATTTCCAAAAGGATATCAGTAACAACGCAGGCAGCATCAGGAGAAACACGCCATGCTTGCCGGTTATTCCCTGGGCGAACTCGGTTCGATCATGGCCATGCAGGGTTTTGCCGGGCTCATCCTGTTCTCGGTGTTCGTGTTGATGGCGCTTGGGCTTGCCGTGATCTTCGGCCAAATGGGCGTCATCAATATGGCGCATGGGGAATTCATGATCCTGGGCGCCTACGTGACCTTCCTGACCTCCAAACTGTTTACGACCTACCTGCCCCAGGCGTTCGGCGTTTATTTCTTCGTGGCGGTCGTGCTGGCGTTCATTGTGGCAGGCGCGCTCGGCATGTTGGTCGAGTGGGCGTTGATACGACGCTTGTACAAGCGTCCGCTCGATACGCTGCTGGCGACCTGGGGTCTGAGCCTCATTCTTCAGCAGGTCTATCGCTCAATCTTCGGGGCGCGTGAAGTCGGCGTCGACCAGCCGGACTGGATGATGGGGGCGATGAACATCACGAACAGCATCCAAATCCCGATCAATGGGCTGATCGTGATGGTGCTTACAACCTTCATCGCCATCGGCGTCTATCTGCTGATCTTCCGCATGGGCTGGGGCAAACAGGTCCGCGCGGTGATGGCCAACCGAGCCATGGCGGGCGCCGTCGGCATCGATACGGAGCGGGTGGATCGCATCACCTTCGGCCTGGGCTGCGGTATCGCGGGCATTGCGGGCAGCGCGTTCACTATGATCGGCTCGACGAGCCCGACGGCCGGGCAGCTTTACATCGTCGATACATTCTTGATCGTTGTGTTCGGCGGAGCGGCAAGTCTTGCCGGCACCATCGCATCCGCTTTTGCCATCTCGCAGGCCCGTTCCACGCTCGAGTTCTTCCTCAGCGGCTCCATGGCGCAGGTGATCGTGCTGCTGGCGGTAATCGCAATCCTGATGATTCGCCCGCAAGGGCTGTTTGTCCTGAAGGTCCGGCGATGAGGAACGTGCGATGACATTCTTGACCCGGAAGGATATGCTTTGGTTCGTGGTGCTTGCGCTCGTGCTTTTAATCGTGTTCCCGCTAGGGCTCGAGACGTTCCGGCTCAACCTGTTCGGCAAGTACCTCACCT
>JAKCCP010000030.1 GCA_021841985.1 Pseudomonadota bacterium
TCCATCTCAAGGATCTTCTGCCGTGAGCGCGCTTCGCTTTCAGCTCCGCGCCCCCCCGCCGCAGCGGCTCGATTGTTCGGCCCTGACGCCGGACCGGCTGCGTGGCGTGAGCCTCGCCGAGATCGCCCGCCTCCCATTGCAGACGACGCGCGCGGCGCTCTCGGTCGGCGATGTTTTCACCATCGCCGCGGGCGATGCCGGCGACATCGTCATCGCGGGTGGCTCGCCGCTGATGGATGACATCGGCGCCGGGATGACGGCGGGGACCATCACCATCGAAGGCGAGGTCGGCATCCGCGCCGGGCACGGCATGCGTGGCGGCCGGCTTCGCATCACCGGCAATGCCGGCCCCTATGCCGCGACCGGCCTGCTCGGCGGCGAAATCGAGATCGGCGGCGATGCCGGGGATTTCCTCGGCGCCCCCGGCGCGGGCGAGCCAGCCGGCATGGCGGGTGGGGTGGTGGTGGTGCGTGGCTCGGCCGGGGCGCGGGCCGCCGACCGCCTCCGCCGCGGCGTGATCGTCATCGAGGGCGATAGCGGCGACACGCCGGCAAGCCGCATGCTCGCCGGCACGCTGGTCATTTGCGGGCACGCCGGTGCCGCTCCCGGCTATCTGATGCGCCGCGGCACGATGTTCGCGCAGCACGCCACCCCGCTCGCCACTTTTTCAGCGACCGGCAGCGTCGATCACGTGTTCCGCGCCCTCCTCGCCCGCGCCCTCGCCCCCCTGAGCGCCAAGGCCGCGACGCTGATCGGCGGGGCCGCCCTCGCCCGTTTCAGCGGCGATCTCGCCGGGCTCGGCAAAGGCGAGTTACTGATCGCCACGGCGGCTTAGCGCGTGATGACCGAAGGCGGAATCGCCGTAGGTCTGAATCACGCGATCAAACAAAGATTGGGAGGGGGATGGCTGAGCGAAGGCGATGTCATCCCCTTCTAAGTTCGCCGCGCTGCTGCTCGCGCTATCGCTGGGCGCCTGCGCGGCACCGCAGCAATGCCGCGTCGAACGCATCACCGATCTCCCGCTCACCAAGACCCGCGATTTCGCGCTTTTGCCGGCACGGCTCAATGACGTCGATGCGCGCCTGCTGCTCGATACCGGCGCGGGGGCGACGATGCTGAGCCGCGCTCTCGCCGACCGCCTGGCGCTGATGCCCGATCACCAGATGTTTCCGAGCCCCGTCAACGGCATCGGCGGGGTCACGCTGACCCGGCGGATGGTGGTGGAGAGCTTCAAGATCGGCGCGCTCGATCTCGGCAAGCAGAGCGTCATGGTCACCGAGCAGGGGCTGTTCGGCGGCTTCGACCCGCCGCCCGACGGCATCATCGGCGGCGATTTCCTATCACATTTCGATGCCGATATCGATCTGCCGGCAAACCACGTGACCCTCTACCGCGCCCATCCGTGCGCGGCCGCCTTCGCGCCACCCTGGCCGGGCGCGACAATCTACCGCTTGCCGGCGCGCATGACCGATGGCGGGCAGTTCCTCGTCACGGTGACGGTCGATGGCGTCGCGATCACGGCGATGATCGATTCCGGGGCAGAGACCACGGCGATCAGCAGCCGCGTGGAAAACCGGCTCGGCCTCACCCCGGCGATGCTCGCGAATGATCCACAGCGGGCGGAAATCGGCATCGACATGCACCGACGCCTCTCCTATCTGCACCATTTCCACGCGATCCGGATCGGGGCGGAGATCTTTCCGGACAGCGCCGTCTGGGTCAGCGACATGCCGCTCGTGCCCGCCGATATGCTGCTCGGCGCCGATTTTTTCCAAACCCACCGGGTCTGGCTGTCATTCTCGCGGCGAACGGTATTCGTCGCGGTCGCGGGGAATGGCGGCAACCAGACCCCGCGCTGATGTCATTCCGCCGCGTCGAGCAGGCTCGCCTTGCCGTCATGGATCGCGGCCATCGCCTTCTCGACATGGCCGCTGAAGACATATTGCGCTGGCCGCTGACGGTCGAGCGGGATTTCCGGCGCCATCTTCCCCTCGGTGCGCGGCCCGCGGAGCGCGACAGAAGCGACCTTCAGCGGATGACGCACCGCATCCATCACCGCCGTCGCCTCATAGCCGGAATGGACCATGCAATCGGCGCATTTTTCATACTGGCCAGTGCCGTAGCCGTCCCAATCGGTGGTTTCCATCAGCTCCTTGAAGCTTTTGGCATAGCCTTCGCCGAGCAGGTAACAGGGGCGCTGCCAGCCGAAGACGTTGCGGGTCGGCTTGCCCCAGGGGGTGCAGTGATAGGTCTGGTTGCCAGCCAGGAAATCAAGGAACAGCGAGGACTGGTTGAATTTCCACTTCTTGCCCTTGCCGCGCGCGAAAATACCACGGAACAGCTCTTTCGACTTTTGACGATTGAGGAAATGCTGCTGATCCGGGGCCCGTTCATAGGCATAACCCGGAGAAATCATCACCCCATCGATGCCGACCGCCGTCACGTCGTCGAGAAATTCGGCGACGCGGGCGGGATCGGCGCCGTCGAACAGCGTCGTGTTGATGCACACCCGGAAGCCCCGCTCCTTCGCCGCCCGGATCGCCGCGACGGCGCGTTCGAAGACGCCCCCCTGGCTGACCGCGTGATCATGCATCTCGCGGTCGCCGTCGAGATGCACATCCCAGGCGAAATTGCGGTGCGGCTTGAAGAGATCGAGCTTTTTTTCAAGGAGCAGGGCGTTGGTGCAGAGATAGACGAATTTGCCGCGCGCCAGCATCCCCTCGACGATCTCCGGCATCTCCTTGTGCAGCAAGGGCTCGCCGCCGGCGATCGCCACCACCGGCGCGCCGCATTCATCGACCGCTTCGAGACATTCGGCGACCGAAAGCCGCTGATTGAGGATCGGCGCCGGGTAATCGATCTTGCCGCAGCCGGCGCAGGCGAGATTGCAGCGAAACAGCGGCTCCAGCATCAAGACCAGCGGATAGCGCTTGCGCCCGGCGAGATGCTGTTTGACGACATAGGCGCCGACGCGGATCATTTGGTTCAAGGGAACGGGCATTCTTCTCTCGGCCTTTCAGACGGAGGCGGCTTCGGCGGGCTCGCTGTCGGCGAGTTCGGGCGGGAAGCGGAAGCGCACGTTTTCCGCAACCCCTTCGAGGGTGGTGACTTCGATGGCGGCGAAGCGGCGCAGCCCCGCGATCACTTCCTGGACCAGGGTTTCCGGGGCCGAGGCACCAGCGGTGACGCCGACCGAGGCGATGCCCGCGAACCATTCGGCGCACAAGGCGCTGGCGTCGTCGATCAGGTAGCTCGGCTTGCCAAGCTCGGCGCCGATTTCGCGCAAGCGGTTGGAGTTGGAGCTGTTCTGGCTGCCGACG
>JAKCCP010000173.1 GCA_021841985.1 Pseudomonadota bacterium
AGCATCGGGATCGGCTTCTGGCCGGCGCTGGTGATCGCGCCGCTTTTGGTCGGCGTGCTCGGCGTCGCGGTCGAGCGTTATGGCCTTCGCGCCGTGCATCGCAACGGCAAGCTCGCCGAGTTGCTGTTCACCGTCGGCCTCGCGTTCATCATCGGCGAGGTCGTGCCGCTGATCTGGGGGCGGACGGCGGTGCCCTATCGCGTGCCGGCGTTGCTCGATTTCCCTGCCTTTACGCTCGGCGGCATCAATTATCAGGCCTATCGGCTGTTCATGATGGCGGTGTCGGTCGCGATCTTCGCCGGGCTCTATGCCGCGCTGGCGCGCACCCGGCTCGGCCTCGTCATCCGCGCCGCCCTCACCCATCCCGAAATGGTGGCGATGCTCGGCCATAACGTGCCGCGCGTGTTCACGCTGGTGTTCGGCGCCGGCTGCGCCCTCGCCGGGCTCGCCGGTGTCATCGGCGGCAATGTCTTCACGACGACGCCGGGGATGGCCGAGGCGCTCGGCGCCATCGTCTTCGCGGTGGTCATCATGGGCGGGCTCGGCTCGATCCCCGGCGCCTTGATCGCCTCGCTCGCGATCGGCTTCATCCAGACCGCCTCGGTGACGCTCGATGCGCCGCTCGGCGCGGTTCTGGGCCGGATCGGCCTGCCGCTCGACCCGCATGGCGCGCTCGGGCAGCTCACCATCGCGCACGCGGCGCCGGCGGTGCCCTATCTCATGCTGGTCCTTCTGCTCGCGCTCAACCCGCGCGGGCTGATGGGCGCGCGGGCGGACTGAGATGCCGGGAGAAACCCAGTTGCCGGCCTCCGTCTCCGTCCGGCCGGCGCGGCGGATCGGGCGCGGCGGGCGCGGCGCCGCTCTGGCCTGGGGCGGCGCGATCGCGATCGCGCTGATCGCGCCGCATCTCTTTGCCAGCGGCTTCGGCCTTTCGCTGCTCTGCCGCATGGCGATCGCCATCGTCTTCGCGCTCTCCTTCAACATGCTGCTCGGCCAGGGCGGGATGCTCGATTTCGGGCATGCGGTGTTTTTCGGCCTCGGCGGCTTCGCGACCATGCATCTCCTGAAGCTGGTCGATGGCGGGTTGGCGCTCCCGGTGGTTTTATTGCCGCTCGCCGGCGCGCTCGGCGGGGCGCTGGCGGCGCTGCCCGCCGGCTGGCTCGCGACAAGGCGCGAGGGCACCTCGTTCGCGATGATCACGCTCGGCATCGCCGAACTCGCCGTCGCCCTGGTGGTGATGATCCCGCAATGGTTCGGCGGCGAGGAGGGGGTTTCGGGCGATCGCTCCGGCGGCGTTGCGCTGTTCGGCTTCGATTTCGGCTCGGCGGTTCAGATCTATTACGTGCTCGCGGCCTGGGCTCTGCTCGCGGCGGCGCTGATGTGGGGGGTGACGAGGACGCCGCTCGGACGGCTCGCCAATGCCGTCCGCGACAATCCGCTGCGGGTCGATTTCCTCGGCTACGACCCGGCGCGCATCCGCTTTCTCACCTTCCTCCTCGCCGGCCTCTTCGCCGGGGTCGCGGGCGGGATGCAGGCGCTGAATGACGAGATCATGACGGTCTCCAATATCGGCTCGGCGGCGTCCGGCGCGGTGCTGCTGATGACCTATATCGGGGGCGTCGGCACCTTCTCCGGCCCGGTGATCGGCGCCGTGCTGGTGACGCTGCTGCAAGTGGCGCTCGGCACCGTGACCGACGCCTGGCAGCTCTATTCCGGGCTGATCTTCGTCGCCATGGTGCTCTGGGCGCCGGAGGGTATTTCCGGAATCGTGCAAAGCCACGCGCCGATTTTGCGCGCCGGCCGCGGGGCGAGGCTGCTCGGCCCCTATCTCGCGCTGCTGCCGGCAGTGGGGCTGACCCTGGCCGGGGTGGTCGGGCTCGCCGAACTCGCCTACCGGCTGCAAGCGGTGCGCGGCGGGGCGAGGGCCGGGCGTCTGTTCGGCCTCGCGGTCGCGCCGACCGAGCCCTGGCAATGGCTGCTCCCGCTCGCCTTGTTCGTCCTCGGCGCATGGCTGCTCAGCCGTCTCGCGCCGCCGGCCCGCGCTGCCTGGCAGGAGGCCGCGGCGCAAGCGGCGAGAGGGGTTTCGTGAGCGCGCCCGCCCTCTCGCTCCGCGGCCTCCATAAAAGCTTCGGCGCGACATCGATCCTGCGCGATGTCTCGCTCGACATCCCGGCCGGCACCCGCCACGCCATCATCGGCCCCAACGGCGCCGGCAAATCGACCCTGTTTCACCTCGTCACCGGCCGCCTCCGGCTCGATCGCGGCAGTGTCTGGCTGGCCGGGGACGACATCACCGGGCAATCGCCGCACGCCATTTTCCGCCGCGGCCTCGCGCGCAGTTTCCAGGTGACGAGCCTGTTTCCGCGGCTTTCGGTGTTCGAGAATCTGCGTGTCGCGGGGATGCGCGCGGCCGGCTGCGGCCATGCCTTCTGGCGCCGGATCGACGGGTTCGCCGCGCTTGGCGCGCGCATCGAGGAGATGCTGGCGCTGCTCGATCTCGGCCCTCGGCGCGATGTCGCCGCCGGGGCGCTGGCCTATGCCGAGCAGCGGGCGCTCGAGATCGGCCTCGCTTTGGTTGGCGGCGCGCACACCATCCTGCTCGACGAGCCGACCGCCGGCATGAGCCGCGCCGAAACCGAGCGCGCCGTCGCTCTTTTGCGTCGGCTTTCCGCCGGGCGCACGCTGGTGATGATCGAGCATGATCTCTCTGTCGTGTTCGATCTCGCGGACGCCATCACCGTGCTCGCCGATGGCGGGGTGATCGCCTCCGGCCCGCCGGCTTCGGTGCGCGGCGATGCGCGCGTGCGCGCCGCCTATCTCGGGGCGGCGGCCGAGGTGCTGACATGATGCTCGAAATCCGCGATCTCGACGCCTGGTACGGCAAAAGCCAGGTTCTGCGCGGGGTCGCGCTGGCGATCCGGGAGGGCGAGATCGTGGCCCTGCTCGGGCGCAACGGCGCCGGGCGCTCGACGACGCTGAAGGCGATCATGGGCGGCGTGCGGCGCGCCGGCTCGATCCGCTTCGATGGCGATGAGATCGGCACCCTCGCGCCACACGAGATCGCCCGCCTTGGGCTCGGCTATGTGCCAGAGGATCGCGCGATCTTTCCCGATTTGACGGTCGCGGAAAACCTGCTGCTCGGCGAGAAGCGCGGCGCTGGCAAAAGCCGCGCGGCCTTTGCCCTCGCCGACGCCTATGCGCTGTTCCCGCGCTTGGCCGAACGCGCCAGCGCCCCGGCCGGCGCGCTTTCGGGCGGCGAGCAGCAGATGCTCACCATTTGCC
>JAKCCP010000207.1 GCA_021841985.1 Pseudomonadota bacterium
GGAGGGCGGCGCCGGCGGCGACAATGTGCTGGTGGCGAATGGCGGCGCCACCACCGTCCTTGGCAGCACCGGGGGAAATGATACGCTGGTGGGTGCCGCGGGCACGGTGATGATTGCCGCGACGCCCAACGATCTGGTCTTCGCCGCCAGCAACGGCGGTAATGACACCGTTTTCGGCACCGCCTCCGGCACCGATACCCTGGTCGGCGGAAACGCCGGCGCCGCGACATTGGTCGGCAGCACCGGCAATGATGAAATGTGGGGTGGGACGGGACGGGATATTCTCTTCGGCGGCTCCGGCAACGAGACTTTGGGCGGCGGCCAGGGAAACACCACCGTGGTCGCCGGAACCGGCGCATCGACGCTGGTCGGCGGCTCCGGCGATCAGGAATTCGTCGGCGCCACTTCCGGCCATGCCACGATCTTCTCCGGCGTCGGCAACACGACTCTGTTCTCCGGGGGCGAAGCCTTGACGGCGGTATTGCAGAATAGCGGCCAGGCCATCGATTCCATTGTCCTGCAATCAGGTGACGCGACCATCTGGGGCGCCAGCGGCACCAACGCCGGCACCGATGTTTATGACGTGATCAGCGGCACCGCCGGCGGCCAGAACATGATCTTTGGCTTCAAGCCGGGGCAGGACGTGGTTAATCTGTATGGCTATAGTGCCGGCGCGGCGCATATCGTCGCCAATAGTGGCGGCACCGCGATGACCCTCCCCGACGGTACCGCCATCGCCTTTGTCGGCATTTCCTCCAGCCAAGTAGCCGAAAGTCTCCATTACGGATGACGATACACAGCGAGCCCCTCTGGGCCGGCGGCGCGGCAGGCGCTAAACCATGGGGAAGAGAAAGCCGTGGGAGAAAAAAATGCCGGATCATGCCATCATCGCCGTCCCTGTCGATCGCTTGCAGGATTTCGTCGCCAGGATCTTCGCCGCCGCCGGCTGCGACGCCGAGGAAGCGGCGCGGATCGGGCGCTATCTGGTCTCGGCCAATCTCGCGGGGCACGACAGCCACGGCGTCATCCGGGTGCCGCGCTATGTCGCCTGGCTCAAGGAGGGGGCGGTGCTGGCCGGGCAGACGCTCACCATCGTCCATGACCTGCCGAGCCATGCCGTGGTCGATGGCAATTGCGGGTTCGGGCAGACCGTCGGGCCGCTCGCCGTCGATCTCGGCATCGCCAAGGCGAAAAACACCGGGCTCGCCGCGATCGCGCTCCGGCGCGCCGGCCATCTCGGCCGGATCGGTGATTGGGGCGAGCGCGCCGCCGAAGCCGGGCTGCTCTCGCTCCATTTCGTCAATGTCGCGGGCGGCGAATTGACCGCGCCCTGGGGCGGCGTCTCGCGCCGCTTCGCCACCAACCCGATCTGCATCACCGTGCCGCGCCCCGGCGCATTGCCGCTGGTGCTCGATTTCGCGACCTCGCGCGTCGCCGAGGGCAAGGTGCTGGTCGCCTCCCAGGGGGGCAAGAAAGTCCCCGAGGATTCGCTGATCGGCCCCGACGGCACGATCTCCGGCGACCCGCGCCTGCTCTATGGCGAGATCGAAGGCACCCATCTCCGTGATGCGACCAAGGGCAAGGGCGCGCTTCGCACCTTCGGCGAGCACAAGGGCTCGGGATTGGCGTTCATGTGCGAACTCCTCGCCGGCTGCTTGACCGGCGGCGCGACCTCGGGGCCGATGCCGGAGGGGTCACGGCGGATCACCAACGGCATGCTGTCGCTCTATATCGATCCCGCTCATTTCGCCGGCGCCGGCTTCGCGCGCGCGGTCGAGGACTATGCCGCTTACGTGAAAGCGGCGCGGCCGACGACACCGGGGGGCGAGGTGCTGCTGCCCGGCGAGCCCGAAACCCGGACGCGCGCCGCGCGCCTTGCCGCCGGCATCCCGCTCTCGCCCGAGACCTGGGCCGCGATCGGGGCGACCGCGAACGAACTCAAGGTTCCGCCCCCTCCGCTCTGATCCCCGAGCCCAGCAGCGGGCCGAGAAAAGCGGCAATCGCGGCGAGGAATCCCTCCGGGTCGTCGGCGTGCAGCCAATGCCCGGCCTGCTTCAGCGTCGCGAACCGGGCATGCGGGAACAGCGCCCGAATGGCGGGGCGGTATTCCGGCCGCACGTAATCCGAGCGGCCGCCGGTCAGAAACAGCGTCGGCCCGGCATAGCTGGCGCCAGGGGGCGCGTCCCAGGATTCGATCTCCGGCATCGCCGCGGCGATCTCCGCGAGCCCGAGCCGCCAGGAAGGCGCCGCGCCAAAGCGGAGACTATGGAGCAGGAATTGGCGAAGCGGCGCCGAGGGCACGGCCTCGGCGAGCGCGGCCTCGGCCCCGGCGCGGGTGAGTTCGGGGGTGAGCGGCAGCGCCCGCATCGCCGCGATATAGCCACGATGGCCGTGGCTCGGATAGGGAACCGGGGCGATATCGCAGGCGGCGAGGCGGCTCACCGCCTCGGGCGCGGCGAGCGCGAGCCGCATCGCGACCTTCCCCCCCATCGAGTGCCCGACCACCGCCGCCGGCAGCGCGCCGTGGGCGGCAAGCGTCTCGCGCACATCGGCGGCGAGCGTCGCATACGCCATGCCCGGCGCGTGCGGGCTTTCGCCGTGATTGCGCAAATCGAGGGCGAGCACGCGATAATGGGCGGCAAGACGGCGCTGAATGGTCGCGAAATTGCGCGCGGCACCAAACAGCCCGTGCAGGATCACGACCGCCGGCCCGGCGCCGGCCTCGATGACATGCAAACGCATCAGCGCACCACCCGCTCGCGCAAGCCGAGCCCCCTCGCCCGCCGCCGCGGCCAGACCGCGACCAGGACGCCGCCGAGGATCAGCGCCGTGCCGCTCAAGAGAGCGGCGTCCAGTTTTTCGCCGAGAAACAGCGCCGACAGCAGAAGCCCGACCGCTGGCGTTGCAAGAAACCCGACCGAGGCGACGACGGAGGGCAAGGTCATCGCCGCCTCCATCACGCACCAGGTGCCGATCGGGCCGCCGATCAGGCCGATGAAGCCGAGGGCCGCGAGCCCACCCGGCGTCCAGTGCCCGACCCCGCCATGCAGCATCGCGAGCGGCGCGAGGAGAGCGGAGGCGATCGCGAAACACCAGGGGAGCAGCGCGAACATCGAGCTTTGCGGCGGAAAGCGCCGCACCGCGATGATCGCGAGCGACCACGACCCCGCGGCGCCGAGCAGAAACAGATTCCCGACCAGCACCTCGCCATGGTGCCAGTCCACCGCCCACGGGCCGACGAGGACGATGATCCCGGCGAGCCCGATCAGCGCCGCAAGCCAGCGCCGCGCCGGGATCGCCTCACGCAAGACGAGGAGCGAGAGCGGGACGACGAAAATCGTCGTGGTGTTGGAGAGGATCGCGGTGCGCCCGGCCGGCACATAGGCGATGGCGGCATGGGCGAGGGCGAAGAAGCCGGCGATCTGCAAGACGCCGACGGCGAGCAGCGCCGGCAGATCGGCTCTCCGCGGCCAGCGCAATCGCCCGAGCGCGCCGAGCAGCACAAAGGCCGCAAAACCCGAAAACGCCGCCCGCCCGAGCCCGAACCAGAGCGGCGCCGCCCCCGCATTGGTCGCAAATTTGGTCACCGGCCACGCCCCGCCGAGGAGCAGCACCGCGCCCGCGAGTTGTGCGATCCCCGCCGGGGTGATCTCACCCGGACGCGCCATGCCCGACATCGCCCGCGCTTTCAGGGTCCGCGCTTTCAGGGTCCGCGCTTTCAGGCCTCGACACGCAGCATGATCTTGCCGATATGGGTGCTGCTCTCCATCAGCGCGTGCGCCGCCTGCACCTCCGCGAGCGGAAACACCGCGTGGACCACCGGCCCGCCCCGCCCGGCGTCGAGCAGCGGCCACACCTTCTCGCGCAGCTCGGCGGCGATGGCGCCTTTTTCCTCAGCACTCCGCGGCCGCATGGTCGAGCCGGTGATGGTGAGGCGCTTGGTCATGACATGGGTGAGATCGAATTTTTCCACCTTCGGCCCGCCGAGAAAAGCGATCAGCACCAGCCGCCCGCCTTTGGCGAGCGAACGGAGATTGGCCGCGGCATAGGGCCCGCCGACCATGTCGAGCACGACATCGACGCCGGCGCCATCGGTGAGGCGGGCGATCTCGTCGGCGAAATCCTGGGTTCGGTAATTGATCGCCGCCGCCGCGCCGAGGCGAAGACAGGCGGCGCATTTCTCATCGCTGCCGGCGGTGGCGTAGGCGGTCGCGCCAAAGGCGGCCGCGAGCTGGATCGCGGTGACGCCGATGCCGCTGGTGCCGCCATGGATGAGAACGCGCTCACCCGGCGCGAGGCGGCCGAGCTGAAAGAGATTGGCCCAGACGGTGAAATAGGTCTCGGGCAAGGCGCCGGCGCGGATCGCGTCATAGCCGGACGGCCAGGGGAGACACTGCCCCTCGGGGGCGACGCAGTATTCCGCATAGCCGCCGCCATTGACCAGCGCCGCGACCCGATCGCCGATCCGCCAGCGCGTCGCCCCCTCGCCCAGCCCGACCACCTCGCCCGCGACTTCTAGGCCGAGAATGGGGCTCGCCTCCGACGGCGGCGGATAGAGGCCGCGGCGCTGCTGGATATCGGGCCGGTTGACGCCGGCGGCGGCGACGCGGATCAGCACCTCGCCCACGCGCGGGCGCGGCCTCGCCCCGGTGACGAGGCGCATGACCTCCGGCCCACCGGCGCCTTCGGTCGCGATATGGTGCATGGTCTCGGGGGTGCTCATCGTCATTCTCCAGCGGGTTTCGCCAGAGGGTAGAGGCGAGCGGCGGGCGCCGTCCAGCCCCGCCGCCTGCCCTCAAGCCGCGCCGGCGATCAGGAACCGCTGCCTTCGATGATCTCGCCAAAGCGCTCCCAGGTCTTGCCGTTCCAGCGCGCGAGCTGCAACTGACGCAGCGGGTGGAAATTGGTCGGGCTGGTATTGACCTTGATGCCGGGGATCAGCACCGGAATTTCGAGATCCTGGATATTGGTCGCCTGTTTCATGACGTTCTCGCGCGAGAGATCATTGCCGCATTCCTTGAGCACATGGGCGAGCGTCATCGCGACGGCATAGCCATAGGTATAATTGCCATCGGTCTTGTCGGCGCCGGGCATGTATTTGTCCATGAAGGCGAGCCAGTCCTTCATCCCCTGATCGTCGGCCCAGGCGGGATCGGTGCTGTCCTTGAGATAGCCGCCGGTGATGATGCCGACCGCTTTTTCGACCCCGGCGGGTTTGATCACCGAGCCCACGGCGATCGATACATTGGTCAGGAACTCGGCCGGGTGCCAGTTGATATCATAGACTTTGCGGATGATCTGGGCGGCGAATTTCGGCGTCGCGGCGATCACCAGCGTATCGGCGCCCGAGGCTTGCAGCGTCACCACCTGGGAATCGGTGGTCGGATCGGTGACCTCGTAGGTCGCTTCCTTGACCATCAGCTTCGCATATTGGTCGCCGAACACGTCCTTGACGCCGTTGAGATAGTCCTTGCCGAAATCATCGTTCTGATAAATGATCGCGACTTTGGCATTGGGCTTGGTCTTGAGGATGTATTTCGCATAGACCTGCGCCTCGATCCGGTAGCTCGGCTGATAGCCGATGGTCCACGGAAAATGCTTGTAATCGCCCCATTTATCGGCGCCTGTGGCGACAAAGAGCTGTGGCACTTTTTTCATGTTCAGGTATTTTTGCACCGCGGTCTGGGTCGGCGTGCCGAGCCCGTTGAACATGAAGGCGACGCCCTCCTGTTCGACCAACATGCGCGTCTGCTCGACCGTCTTCGGCGGGCTATAGCCATCATCGACCGACATCAGATCGACCTTGCGGCCGTTGATGCCGCCCTGGTCATTGACCATCTTGAAATAGGCCACCTCCGCCCGGCCATCGGCGCCATAGGCCGAGGCCGGGCCGCTATAGGGCATGGTGCCACCGATCTTGATCTCGGTCGCGGTGACGCCCGGCATGTCGCCGGCACGCGCCCCCCCGGCGGCAAGCCCCAGCGCCATGGCGGAGGCAGTGATGGCGGCAAAAACCGAATATCGCATCTCGTCTTCTCCCTGAGTTCTTTTATGTAACCTCGTTCATCCGTTCCTGATCCTGATCTCCTCCGCCATCTTTCCCGGCGGCGGAGCCAGCGTTTTCGTCGGCGGGGCCGCGCAAGCATCCAGCCGCGCCGCGCGGCGGAGAAGCCCTGCGAACCCCATCGGCAGAAGATAGAGAAATGCGATCAGAATGACGCCATAGATCGCCCCCGGCGCCGCCTTCGAGATCTTATCCGCGATGTTCGGGATGAATACGATGAAGATCGCGCCGAACACCGCGCCGAGAAGCGAGGTGATGCCGCCCACCACCAGGCCGACGAACAGCGTGATCGAGAAAAAAACCGCGAAACTGTCGGGGGCGACGAACTGCACCGCGATCGCGCCGAGCGCGCCGGCGATGCCGGTATACATAGCACTCAGCGCGAAGGTGCGGGTCTTGAGCAAGGCGATATCGATACCCATCGCCTCGGCGGCCAGCGCATGATCGCGCACCGCGCGCATCGCGAGCCCGATCCGCCCGCGCAGGAGATTGCGCGCGAGCAGGAACAGCACCGCCGCCACCGCCAGCGTGAACAGATAAAGCCATTGATCCTGACTGAGCTTGAGGCCGAAGGGAGGATCCGGCTTGCTGATCACGATGCCTTGCACGCCGCCGGTCCACGCCTCGAAGGCCTTGTATTTCAGCAATTGCGGCACCGCGATCGCGAGCGCGAAGGTCGCGAGCGCGAGATAGAGCCCGCCGAGCCGCAACGCGGGAAAGCCGAAGGCGAAACCGAAGCCGGCACAGATGAGTGCCGCGATCGGCAGCGTCGCCCAGTAAGGGACATCGAAATTCGCCATCAGGATTGCCGCGGTATAAGCGCCGACGGCGTAGAACGCGCCATGGCCGAGCGAGATCTGGCCGGTATAGCCGGTCAGCATGTCGAGACCGAGAATGGCGATGGCGTAGGCGACCACCATGGTCATCTGAAACAACCGATAATCGCTGAGCAGAAACGCGAGTGCTGCGGCGAGCACGAGAAGGAGAACGGCGAGAAAAATTGGCCGGCGCGCCGCGTTCATGGCTATACCCGGCTGACGATGGCGCGGCCGAACAGGCCGGCGGGTTTGAGAATGAGAACGGCGAGAATGATGATCAGCGCCAAGGTCAGCTTGAGTTCGGCGCCGACCAGATAGGCGCCGGCGATGTTCTCGATCACGCCGACGGCAAATCCGCCGATCACCGCGCCGAGCGGATTGTCGATCCCGCCGAGGAGCGCGCCGGCGAAGGCATACAGCAATATGCCGGACATCATGCTGGGGTCGAGGAAAACGATCGGCGCCACCATCATCCCGGCGATCGCCCCGATCCCGGCCGCGAGCCCCCAGCCGAGCGCCAGCATCCAGCCGACGCGAATGCCGACCAGGCGGCTGGAGACCGGATTGAAGGCCGCGGCGCGCATCGCGAGACCGAGCCTGGTGAAGCGGAAAAACCCATAGACCATGGCGAGCACGATCAGCGTCACCGCCGTCGCCCCGGCCTCGTGCGGCGAGGCCCAGCCGCCGAGCAAGCGGCTCGTCTCCGGAAACGGGCTCGGGAACGCCTTGACCGAATAGGAAAAAATCCACCCCGTCACGCTGTTGAAAATCAGCAAAAGACCAATGAAGACACCGACCGAGGACAATACCGGCGCCTCCGCCATCGGCCGCATCAGCAGCCGCTCGATGACCAGGCCGATGACGAAGGAGACCAGGATCGTCACCACGAAAGCGAGCCAGTAATTCCACCCCGCCTCGATCAGAGTGAGGGCGATGTAGGTCGAAAACGTCGCCATCTCGCCTTGCGCGAAATTCACATGGTGCGTCGCCTGATAGATCATCACCAAGGCGAGGGCGACGCTGGCATAGATGCCGCCGGTCGCGATGCCGGAGAAGATCTGGTGCAGCAAGGCTTGCATCCGGCGCGCCCCTTTTGCTAATAGCCGAGATAGGAGCGGCGGATCGCCGCGTTCTCGCGCATTTCCGCAGCCCCTCCCGACATCATGATCCGCCCGGTCTCCAGAAGATAGGCATGATCGGCGAGCGCCAGCGCGAGATTGGCGTTCTGCTCGACGATCAGCATGCTCATGCGTTCTTCCTTGTTGATCCGTGCCAGAATGGCGAACATCTCGGCAACGATCAGCGGCGCGAGCCCGAACGAGGGCTCATCGAGCAGCAGCAATTTCGGGCGCAACAGCAGCGCGCGCGCGATCGCCAGCATCTGCTGCTCGCCACCCGAGAGCGTGCCCGCCTGCTGGCGCGTGCGCTCGCGGAGCTTCGGGAAATAGCCGAACATGCGCTCGATATCGCCGCCGACCGCGCGATCGCGGCGGCTGATCGCGCCGAGGCGGAGATTCTCCTCGACGCTGAGTTCGAGAAACGTCCCGCGCCCATCAGGGACATGGCCGATGCCGCGTCTTGCGACCGCCTCGGTCGCGCAGCCGGCGATCGCCTCGCCGTCGAACACGATGTCGCCGCGCGCCCGCACCATGCCGCAAATGGCGCGGAGCGTCGTCGTCTTGCCGGCGCCATTGGCCCCGAGCAGCGCCGTCACACCACCCGCCGCGACGGCGAAATCGATGCCGTGCAGAACCTCGGTCTCGCCATAGCCGGCGCAGAGAGCGGCGACCTCAAGCAGCGCTGGCATCGGCGCCGTCTCCGAGATAGGCGCGGATCACCCGCGGCTCGCGGCGCACCTCGTCGGGCGTTCCGTCGGCGATCTTGCCGCCGAATTCCAGCGCCACCACCTTGTCGGAGACCCGCATCACCAGATTCATGTGGTGCTCGACGAGAAGAATGGTGAGCGCGAAGCGTTCGCGAATATCCTGCAGAAGATCGGCGAGCGCCGCGACCTCGTCGTGGTTCAGGCCGCCGGCCGGCTCGTCGAGTAAAAGCAGCTTCGGCGCGCCGATCAGCGCGCGCGCGAGTTCCACACGTTTTTGTGTCCCAAACGGCAGGCGGGCCACCGCGATATCCGCAACCGCGGCGAGATCGAGCCGGTCGAGGAGGTCATCGAGCCGCGCCGCCGCCGCTTGCGCCTCGCGCGCCACCGAAGGCAGCGCGAGCGCATTGGCGAGAAACCCGGAGCGGCCGAGATGATGGGCGCCGACCAGGATATTCTCGCGCACCGTCATGCTGCGGAAGAGGGCGACATTCTGGAATGTGCGCCCGATGCCAAGCCCGGCGAGGCGGGCGCGCGAAACGGCGGCGAGATCCTGGTCGGCGAAAAGGATTTTGCCGGCGCCATAGCGGTAGATGCCGCTGATGCAGTTGAAGAGGGTGGTTTTCCCGGACCCGTTCGGCCCGATCAGGCCGCAGATCTGCCCGCGAGCGACATCGAACGACACGCCCGCCAGCGCCTGGACGCCGCCGAAGCGAACCATCACGCCCGCGACACGCAGCAAAAGCGCCGCTTCAGCGCCAGGCCTCAGGCGTAGGACGGCATCCGTCTCCGCAGATCCGCGCACGAAACCTCCCTGTGGGCGCCGGACTTGCCGTCCCGCTTGGCGCGAAGCTTAGACGCCTGCCGTCACCCGCCGCAAGCGGGGTTCTGCGCCGGTGCAGCAAAGCGGGCGCCGGATCAGCGGAGCGGCAGCCCGGCACCGTTACGGAGAATGGCCTCGGCGGCCTCGGTGAACCCGCCGGCCTCGCCATGCAGCACGAGACCGGGGAGAACCCGCTCGCCGCCGGCGGCGCCCTTGATCGCCTGGAGAAGGATCAGTCGTGCCGGCTGCCCGGCGCGCGGCCAGAGCGGCAGTAGCGTTGCCGCACCGAAACCGCCAGCGCGCAAAGCGGCGAGGGCGCGCGCGAGCTGGCTCGCCGGGAGGATGAGCGTGAGGCTGCCGCGGCGGCGAAGCCGGGCCGCCAGCGCCGCCGTCCATTGCGCGAGCAGATCCGCGCCCGCGATCTTCGCCGCCCGCCGCCCGGGATGCGGCGAGGGGGTGGCGGCGCGATCATGCCAGGGCGGGTTGGCGCAAACGTGATCGAAGATCTCGCCCTCGGCGGGCGGGGCGGTGATATCGCCGGCCGCGACCGATAGCCGCGCCGCCCAGCCATTGGCGGCGATGTTGCGGGCGGCCAGCGCGGCCAGCGCCGGATCGCGCTCGACGCCATGCCCGCCGATCCCGGGCAGCCGCGCGGCAAGACAAAGCAGGCCCGCCCCCGCCCCGCAGCCGGCCTCGATCACACGTTCTTGTGCCCGCGCCGGGACCGCGGCGGCGAGCAGAACCGGCTCGATGCCGCTTCGGAAGCCGCTTCGCGGCTGGCTGTAGACAATCCGCCCGCCCAGCAAAGACCCCGTGGTTTCAGGCGGTTCGCTCATCCCTCGCCGGCCTCGGCGAGAACCCGGCGGGCCCGCGCCGCATCCTCGTCGGCGACCGCGAGGCGGCGCGGGATGGCGCCGATGCTGCCCTCCATCGCGCTGGTATGGGCATCGAGGAGCACCGCCCTGATCCCGGCATCGCCAAGGAGAACCTGGAGGAAACTCAACCGCACGGCGTCGTTGGACTGGGCGATGATGTGCATTCAGGCGTTCCTTGACCCTCTTTCCGGCGCGCCGATATCGTGCGAGAGAGCGCCATGCCACCGAGTGGAGACCCCTCCCCCCTCGCAACCCCTGGCCAGGAGAGGCTTTTGGCCACGATGCCTTCCTCACCCAACGCCACCACGTCTCTACGCCCCGGCGAGGCCGCGTTGAACACGCTCGCCGCCTTGGTGCAAGACGATCTCGAAGCCTGCAACCGCACCATCGTCGCGCGCATGGAGAGCCCGGTCGCGCTGATCCCGGCGCTGGCCGCGCATATCGTCGCCGCCGGCGGCAAGCGGCTGCGTCCGCTGCTCACCCTCGCCGCGGCGCGGCTTTGCGGCTATGGCGCGGCGGTTGGCGAAACCCGCCACGTGCAACTCGCCGCCTGCGTCGAATTCATCCATACCGCGACCCTGCTGCATGACGACGTCGTCGATGAAAGCGCGCTCCGCCGCGGGCTCGCCAGCGCCAACGCGGTGTTCGGCAACAAGGCTTCGGTGCTGGTCGGGGATTTCCTGTTCGCGCGCGCCTTTCAGCTCATGGTCGAGGACGGCTCGCTCCGCGTCCTCGCCATTCTTTCCCAGGCGGCGGCCACCATCGCCGAGGGCGAGGTGCTCCAGCTCATCACCCAGAACGACCTCGCGACCGACGAGGCGCGCTATCTCGACGTCATCCGCGGCAAGACCGCCGCCCTGTTCGCCGCCGCCTGCCAGGTCGGCGCGGTGGTCGCCGGGCGCGAGACGCGGTTCGAGACCGCCCTCGCCCAATTCGGCCTCAATCTCGGCATCGCCTTCCAGCTCGTCGACGACGCGCTGGATTATGCCGCCGATCAGGCGCAGCTCGGCAAGACCATCGGCGATGATTTCCGCGAGGGCAAGACGACGCTGCCGGTGCTCCTCGCCTATCACGCCGGCGACGCCGAGGAGCGCGCCTTCTGGGAGCGCACCATCGCCCGGAGCGAACAGACGCCGGAGGATCTGCCGCGGGCGATCGCGCTCATCGAGCGCCATCAGGGGATCGAGGCGACGCTCGCCCGCGCCGGGCGTTTCGCTGAGGCGGCCCGGCACGCGCTGGCCGGCTTTCCTCCCTCGCCGCTCCGCGACGCCCTGCACGAGGCGGCGGAGTACACCCTTCATCGCGCCCGGTGAGCGGGGGATGGGTTTCGCCTTCACCGTGGCCGTGTTCTGCGGCTCCCGCCCCGGCCATCACCCCGATTATGCCGCCGGCGCGGCGGCGCTCGGGCGCGGCCTCGCCCAAGCCGGCATGCGGCTGGTGTTCGGCGGCGGGAAAATCGGGCTGATGGGCGCCCTCGCCGATGCCGCCCTGGCCGAAGGCGGCGCGGTGATCGGCGTGATCCCCGATTTCCTGACCCGGCTGGAGGTCGCCCATCGCGGGGTTGACGAATTGGTGATCACCACCAGCATGCACGCGCGAAAGCAGTTGATGTTCGACCTCGCCGACGCTTTCGTGGTGCTCCCGGGCGGGCTCGGAACCCTTGACGAGACGGTGGAGATCCTCACCTGGCGCCAGCTCGGCCTCCACGCGAAACCGGTCCTGCTCTGCGATATCGAGAACTCGGCAGGTCCATTGCAGGCCCTCATCGAAGCCGCGATCGGTGCCGGTTTCGCTCCCATGCAGACACGGGAGTTTTGCGAGCCGCTCGCCGGGGTCGCGGCGACGCTGGCGCGGCTCCGCGAACTCGCCGCGCGTCGGGATCACGCCATCGGATGACCCCGTTCGGGGCGCGGCTCCGCGAGTTGCGCGCCGCGCGCGGCATGACGCTCTCCGCGCTCGCCGCCCGCCTCGCGGTCTCGCCCGCCTATCTCTCGGCGCTCGAACACGGCAAGCGCGGCACGCCGAGCCGCGGCCTCGTCCATCAAATCTGCGAGGCCTTCGACCTGATCTGGGACGATGCCGAGGCGCTGGCCCGTCTCGCGCGCCTGTCGCGGCCGCGCCCGCGCCTCGACACCGCCGGCCTGAGCCCCGAACAGACGGCGCTCGCCAACCGCTTCGCCGACACCCTCCCCCATCTGCCGCCGGCGACCGTCGCCGCCATCGAGACCCTGATCGCGACGGCACATCCGGCCAGACCCCGGCGCCGGCGGGGGTGATGGCTCGGTTGCGCCGAGCGCACTTTGCGCGCGAAAAAATGGCAGGCATGCTGGACCGATGTCCGACCAGAGCGTGCTCGCCGAAGAAATACCGCAGGCCGGGGCGGCGCGCGTCCGCCTGACGGCGGTGATCGTCGCCTCGGCGCTATTCATGCAGAACCTCGATTCGACGGTGATCGCGACCGCGCTGCCGGCGATGGCGCGCGCGTTCGGCGCCGATCCCGTGCCCATGAGCGCGGCGCTGACCTCCTATCTCCTCAGCCTCGCGGTGTTCATCCCGGCCAGCGGCTGGATGGCCGACCGCTTCGGCGCCCGCCCGGTGTTCCGCGCCGCGATCGCCGTCTTCACCCTCGGCTCGGTTCTCTGCGGCCAGGCGAACGGGCTCGGCTTCCTGATCGCCGCCCGCATCCTGCAAGGCGCGGGTGGGGCGATGATGGTGCCGGTCGGGCGGCTCTTGCTGTTGCGGACGGTCGCCAAATCGGAACTGGTGGCGGCGATGGCCTGGCTCACCGTGCCGGCGATGATCGGCCCGGTGATCGGCCCGCCGCTCGGCGGATTGATGGTGAGCTACGCCTCCTGGCGCTGGATTTTCTATATCAACGTGCCGATCGGCGTCTTCGGCATGATCCTGGCGAGCCTCTACATCGCCGATGTCCGGGAAGAGACGCCGGAGACATTCGACGGCGTCGGCCTGCTCCTGAGCGGGGTTTGCCTCGCCGCCATCATGGCTGGCCTCGAGAGCCTGGGGCGCGGTCTGATTTCGGGTGAGGCCTCGCTGGCTCTGGTTGCCGTCGGCTTTGGTGCCGGCCTCCTCTATCTCCGTCACGCCCGGCGCTGCCCGCGCCCGGTGCTCGATCTCTCGCTGTTCGCCATCCCGAGTTTCGGATTATCGGTCGCCAGCGGCACGCTGTTTCGGATCGGTGTCGGCGCGGTGCCGTTTCTTTTGCCGCTGATGATCCAGATCGGCTTCGGCCGCTCGGCGGCGGCCAGCGGCGCGATCACCTTCGCCGCCGCCGCCGGCGCGCTGGTGATGAAGCCGGCGACACAAGGCGCGCTGCGGCGCTTCGGCTTTCGCGCGACCCTGATCTGGAATGGCGCGCTCGCCGTCGTTTTTCTCGCCGCCACCGCGGCGCTCCGCCCCTCCTGGCCGCTCGCCACGATCTACGCGCTGCTCCTCCTCGGCGGGCTGTTCCGCTCGCTGCAATTCACCGCCTATAACACCCTCGCCTATGCCGATATTCCGCGCCCGCGGATGAGCGCCGCGACCAGTCTCTATGCCACCATCCAGCAGATCTCGCTGACCTTTGGCGTCGCGGTCGGGGCGGCGATGCTGGAGATCGGCCAGGCCATCGGCGGCCATGCGATGCCGACGCTCGGGGATTTTTCCTGGGCCTTCCTCGCCGTCGCCGCCGCCTCCGGCCTCGGGCTGATCTTCGCCGCCCGCTTGGCCGCCGATGCCGGGGCGGAGATGAGCGGGCATTCGGGCTGATCCCGCCGGCCATGGCGGTTGCCGCCATGGCCGCGCCCGGCTAGGGTTTTAGCCCCGAGGGAGAAACGAGATGAAAAATTTTCCGCTGCCGTCCGCGACCCCGACGGAGCTTGGTTTCGCCGCCCGCCCCCTCGAACACCTCGACGCGCTGATCACCCGCCATATCGCCGAAGGCCGCTATCCCGGCGCACAGATCGCACTTGCCCGCCATGGCCGCCTCGCGCTCTCGAAAACCTTCGGCGATGCCCGCCTCGCGCCGGCGCGGCAAGCGGCGGATGACGACACGCTCTGGCTGCTTTTTTCCAACACCAAAATCCTGACCATGGCGGCGATCTGGAGCCTGATCGAGGAAGGCGTGCTCTCGATCAATGATCCCGTCGCCGATCATCTCCCCGAATTCGCCGCGCGCGGCAAAGGCGAGATCACGCTGTTTCAGGTCGCGACCCATCAGGGCGGCTTTCCCTCGGCCAATGTCTCGCGCGAGGCCTGGGCGGATCACGCCAGAATGCGCGCCGAGGTATGTGATTTCTCGCTCGAATGGACGCCAGGCTCGCGCGTGCATTACCATGGCCGGAGCGCCCATTTCACCCTCGCCATGGTGATCGAGGCGGCCACCGGCCGGGACTACCGCGCCGAAATCCATGACCGGGTGATCGCGCCGCTCGGTCTTGGCGATGAACTCCGGGTCGGCGTGCCGGAGGCGATGCTCGGGCGCTGCGCCGATATCCATGGCCCGGAGGGGGCGGAGGTTCCGGGCGAAAACACCGCCGCCTTCCGCGCCGCCGGCCTTCCGGGGAGCGGCGGTTACGGCTCCGCCCGCGCCATGGCGGCGTTTTATCAGATGATGCTGGGCGGCGGGCGGCTCCATGATGCGCGCCTGTTCTCGCCCCGGCTGATCGACTTCGTCACCCGCGACTTCACCGGCGAGCGCGGCGATGACGGCATGAGCGGGATCAGTATGCATCGCGGCCTCGGGCCGCATGGGCGGGGGCTCGGCCCGCGGATCCGGGGGCTCGGCAGCCTCGCCCATCCCGCCTGCTTCGGCCATGGCGGGGTGGGCAGTTCCTATTGCTGGGGCGACCCGGCGAGCGGCGTTTCCTTCGCCTATGTCACCAATTTCGTCGCCCCCGACCCCTGGCACTCGGCGCGGCTCGACCGGATCAGCAATCTCGTCCACGCGGCGATCGACTAAAACTATTACTCGATCGAAAAGTATAGGTTCCTCTGGCTCCGGCGTTGTGCTTCTATCGCCGCATAATCAACGGCCAGAAACGGAGGAGGAAGCATGTCGATCGGAAACCCGCGCATTTCCGGGGGGGTGGCGCTGTCCGCCCTGCTCGCACTCGGCACCACATTCGTGACCACACTGGGCGTGAGCGCCCGCGCCGATGAAGTCAACCGCGCGACGCTTTATGGCGATATGACTTCGGTGTCCCAGGACATGCTCAACCACGCCGGCCAGGACGCCAATAATTTCCTGATGACGCATGGGGATTACACGCAGAAGCGCTATTTCCCCAACCGCCAGATCAACACCATGAACGTGCGCCATCTGCACCCGGCGTGGATTTTCCAGACCGAGGTCAAGGAGACCCAGGAAACCGCGCCGATCGTCGTCGATGGCGTGATGTACGTCACCACCGCCTTCGATCACGTCTATGCGCTCGATGCCCGCACCGGCGCCGAGCTTTGGCACTACAAGCAGCCGCTCGGCGCGATCACCGTCTATTGCTGCGGGCCGAACAACCGTGGTGTCGCCGTCTATGACAACATGGTCTATCTCGCGACCCTCGATTCCAAGCTCGTCGCGCTCGACGCCAAGACCGGCAAGGTCGCCTGGCAGAGCGACATCGCCGACCCCGAACTCGGCTACAGCGAAACCATGGCGCCGACCGCCGTGGACGGCAAAATCCTCATCGGCACCAATGGCGGCGAGTACGGCATCCGCGGCTTCGTCAAGGCGTTCGACGCCAAGACCGGCAAGCTGATCTGGACCTTCAGCACCATCGCCGATAATTCAACCGGCGTGTGGGCGACCAAGGACGCGACCGGGCAGGATCTGCACCGCGACATCGCCGCCGAAAAAGCGGCGCTCGCCAAACTCGGCGACCCGGCGAAGAAACTCGGCGGCGGCGTGTGGCAGAATCCCTCCGTCGATCTCGCCAACCGGCGGATCTATTTCGTGGTCGGCAATCCCTCGCCCGATCTCGATGGCGCGCCGCGCCCGGGCGATAACCTCTATACCGACAGCCTGGTTTCGGTCGATCTCGATACCGGCAAATATGTCTGCCATTTCCAGTATGTCCCGCATGACGTGTGGGATCTCGATTCGGTCAGCGCGACGGTGCTGGTCGATGCCAAGGGCGAGAACGGGGCAAGCGTTCCGGCCGTGCTCCATGCCGGCAAGACCGGCTTCGTCTATGTCAATGACCGCAAGGACTGCCATCTGATCCGTTTCTCCGAGGCGATGGTGCCGCAGGATCACATGTATGCCCTGCCCACCGCCTCGCCCGGCACGCGCATGCTGCCCGGCGCCAATGGCGGCGTCGAATGGTCGCCGATGGCGGTCGACCCCACGCTCAACCTCGCCTACGCGATCAATCTCCACCAGCCGATGCATTATTCGGTCAAGTCGGCCGCCTATCCCGGCGGCGACAAGCTCTGGCTCGGCGGCGCCTTCACCGTCATTGCCGAGGAAGAGCAATGGGGCAACGTCACCGCCGTCGACTACAACAGCGGCAAAATCCGCTGGCAGGTGAAAACCCCGCAGCCGATGATCGGCGGCATTCTGGCGACCGCCGGCGGCCTCGTCTTCACCGGCGAGAGCAACGGCTTCTTCAAGGCCTATGATTCGCAAACCGGGGCCGAGCTGTGGCGCTTCCAGGCC
>JAKCCP010000138.1 GCA_021841985.1 Pseudomonadota bacterium
GGCACGGATAGACGCCAGCGCCGGCGCGTGATCTCGTTTCGGGTCACTGGCGATGAGTATGAGCGCATCCAGGGCAAAGCTGATCGCGCCGGGGTGACCGTTGGCACGTTCGTCCGGGATGTGCTGATCGATGCCCGAGCGCCCCGCCGCGTCCCGCGGCCACCGGCAGCCAAGGCGGAACTGGCGCGCATTCTCGGGGAGCTTGGAAAGATCGGCTCGAATGTAAACCAGATGGCCCACAAGGCGAATATCGGCCAGATGCGCCTTCTGGACCCGATGGTTCTTCTTCAGCTTCAGGATGATCTCGAGGAGCTGCGTGACGCGCTCATGACAGCGCTGGGACGGCAGCCATGATCATCAAGGGCCGGTCACGGGCGGGCGCCCCCGAATTGGCGGCGCATCTTCAGCGCGTTGACACGAACGAGCGGATGGAAATCATCGAGGTGCGGGGGACCGTCGCCCGTGATCTGGAGCGCGCGCTGCGCGAAATGGAAGCTCTTTCGTCCGGAACACGATGCAAGAACCCTCTCTATCACGCCTCGATCAATGTTCCGATCCATGAGCGGCTCGGTATGGATCACTGGCAGCGGGCCGTCGACCGGCTGGAGGAAAAACTCGGGCTCACCGGTCAGCCGCGCGCCGTGGTGATGCATGAAAAACTCGGGCGAGAGCATATCCATGTGGTGTGGGGGCGGGTGCGGGCTGATACGCTGGTCGCCGTGGCCGACAGCCACAACTATCTGCAACATGAAATCGTCGCCCGCGAGCTCGAGCGGGAGTTCGGGCATGAGCGCGTCCAGGGGGCGCATGCCGAGCGGGACGGTGTTCCTCGCCCTGAACGAACCTTTTCCCACGCCGAGCAGCAGACCGCGGAGCGCGGCGGTATCGATCCGAAGACGGTCAAAGCCGAAATCACCGCGCTCTGGCGGGCGGCGGACGGCGCCGATGCTTTTCTGGCGGCGCTGGAACAAGCCGGATATCGCCCGGCGCTCGGTGCGCGGCGGCAATATGTCGTCGTGGACCAGGCCGGGACGGTTCATAGTCTTGCGCGCCGGATTGGCGGCGTTCGCGCCGCGGATCTGAGGCAGGCGTTCGCCAATGTTGCGCCGGCGCGGTTTCCGGCGGTGGCAGGCCTTGGCAAAGATCCGCGGGCCGAGGCGACGTCGTCCCCCGAGTCTGCCAAGGCCGCGGCCAGGCAGTTGGATCCCATGGCGGTATTTGTCGGGCTGCTGCGCAACCAGTCCTTTGTTACCGAGGGTGAAATCCACCAGGCGCTTCTCAGCAAGGGCGCCTCTTCTCCTGCCCCGATGATCGCCGCCATCGTCTCCCACCCGGACGTGGTCCGGTTGCATGATCCGGAAGCCAAGGCAGAGGTCGGCTGGACGTTGCGATCGATCCGGGAACAGGAGCGCGCAACTCTCGCCCGTGCCGCGTCGCTTGCGGCATCCGGGCGCCACGAGGTCGGCACCCGATTCATCCGGGTCGTCGCCCGCGAGATGACGCTCGACGACGAACAGACCGAGGCGGTGCGGCATGTGCTCGGCGAGGGTAGCCTGAAGATCCTCGAAGGCCGTGCCGGGACGGGGAAGAGCCATACCCTGTCCGCGGTTCGCCAGGCCGCGGAGCGGGACGGCTACGAGGTCATTGGTCTGGCGCCGACCAATGCCGTGGCTCAGGACTTGCGGGACAGCGGATTCGGTCGCGCGACGACGCTTCATTCCCTGCTTTGGTATCGTGACCATGCACCGGATCACGCCAATGCGCGGGTGGTCAGGAAATCGCTCGTCATCGTTGACGAGGCGGCAATGCTCAGCACCCAGCACCTCGATCGGCTGACCCGTCTTGCGGCGGAGACAGGGGCAAAGCTTGTTCTTGTGGGCGATGATCGCCAGCTGGCTTCGATCGAGCGTGGCGGGGTGTTTTCTGACATCAGGGAACGAATTGGCAGCGCCACCCTCTCGACCGTACGCCGCCAGCATCAGGACTGGGCGCGGCAGGCGGCGCGAGATTTTGCCGAAGGGCGTTTCCGCGAGGGGCTGGACGCCTATCAAGCCCATGGGCTCATTCACTGGCAGGAGGATCTGGAGGAAGCGCGTGCCGCCCTCCTTGAACGCTGGAAAGCCGATACCGAGGCGGCCCGCGGGAAGCGGTTCGTCTTCGCCTATACGAACGAGGAAGTGCGGCGGATGAATGACGCCATCCAGGCGATCGAGATCGAGCGCGGCCGGGTTCGGGATTGCATAACGCTGGAAACCGAGCGCGGGACGCTTTCTGTTGGTGTCGGGGATCGCATAGCCTTTCGCGGGACATGGAAGCCCAAAGGCATCTACGCCGGCGCGCTCGCCACCGTGGCCTCGATCGAGGGGACACGCATGACCGTCCGGTCAGATCGGGGGCGAGAGATCGTTTTCGACAACCGGGAGTTCACCAATATCGATCTGGGCTATGCCGGCACCATCTATCGTGGCCAAGGCAAGACCCTCGATCAAACCTATCTCCTGCACACCCATCACTGGCGGGACGCGGCAAGCTATGTTGCGATGACGCGTGCCCGCGCGCAGACCGAGGTATTCGTCGGGCGGGATCAGGCGTCGACCCCACGCACTCTTGCCGCCCAGATGGCGCGGCAATCAGATCGAGGCTCAACGCTTCGCTATCAGGCCGGCGCCGAGAGGGAGCAACAACGGGCGGCGGCTCTGGAGCAGGAATATGAGGCTGGCGTTTGAGCAGAGCACTGTGAGTTTCGGGCTGGTATGTTACGGGTTCCGGGGGTTGATCGAACCAAAGGGACGTTGAGCCGATGGCCAAGCGCACGACACCGCCGACCGCGAGCGATGATGAGGTGCGAGCCTTGCTCGAGCGCACCCACTGCCCGGTTCTGCATTGACCGCGCCACACTGACCGGGGCGGCCGGCAGTGACCGAACCTCAAGCGCCCTGGCCCGATGGCGAAGTGCTCGCCGGCATCGTCGAGCGGGTGACGTTCCACAATGCCGAGAGCGGCTTCGCCGTGCTGCGGGTGAAGGCGCGCGGCTACCGAGACCTGGTCACCATTGTCGGCCACGCCGCAGCCATCGCCGCCGGCGAGTAGATCACCGTCACCGGGGAGTGGGTCAACGACCGCACCCACGGCCAGCAGTTCAAGGCGCGGTTCCTGAAGACCTCGGCGCCGACCACGGCGGAGGGGATCGAGCGCTACCTCGCCTCCGGCATGATCCGCGGCATCGGCCCGGTCTACGCGAAGAAGCTGGTGCGCGGCTTCGGCGAGGCGG
>JAKCCP010000110.1 GCA_021841985.1 Pseudomonadota bacterium
GACATTTCCCCGGCAACCCCGTGCTGCCGGGCGTCGTGCTGCTCGATCTCATCCTCGCCGCCGCCGGGATTGCGGCGATCGCCGGAATCACCCGGCTCAAATTCCTCCGCCCGGTGCGCCCGGGGGAGACCATCACCTACCGGCTGGAGCGGCCGGCGCCGGAAAAAGCCGCGATCACCGCCCGCGGCAGGGAGGGGCTGGCGCTGCGCGGCACCCTCCGCCTGGGAAGTCCCGAAGAGGCATGAGCCGGGAAACTTCCTCCCTCCCCGCCTGGCAGGCGCGGCGGCCTGCCGGGCAGGTGGGGATAAGGCTCATGGCCTGGCTCTGCCGGTGCTTCGGCTGGCGCTTCGGCGCGGCGTTGCTATGGCCGATCACGCTGGCCTTCGTCCTCAGGGACGGGGCGGGGCGGCGCGCCTCGCGACGCTATCTTTCCCGCGCGCTCGGCAGGCCGCCGGGATTCGGCGAGATTTTCCGTCATTTCCATACCTTCGCGCATACCCTCCTCGACCGGTTTTTCCTGCACGCTTCGCGCGCTGCGGCGCCGTTCGACATTCGTGTGGAAGGTCTGGAGCATCTCGCCGAAGCGGTGGCGGCGGGTAAGGGCGTCATTCTGCTCGGCGCCCATCTCGGCAGCTTCGAGGCGCTCCGTTTCGCCACCGGCGCGGGGGCGCCGGTGGCGATCCGCATGGTGATGCATCGCGGCGGACGCGGCGCGCTGACGGCGCTGTTCGAGGAGAACGACCCGAGCTTCGCCGCCAGCGTGATCGCCCTCCCGGCGTCGGGCGGCGACGGCATCGCGCTGGCCCTGGCGCTCCGCGAAACCCTCGCCGGCGGCGGCGTCGTCGGCCTGCTCGCCGATCGCGTGGCGGCGGGGCAGGCGGTGATGACGGCGGATTTCCTCGGCGCGCCGGCGCCCTTTCCGCTCGGCCCGTTCCGCCTCGCCGCCGCCACCGGCGCGCCGGTGCTGCTCGGCTTTGGCCTTCGCCTCGCGCGGCGGCGCTATCTCGTGCATATCGAGCCGTTCGTCGACGCGATCCCCCCGTGCCGCGCCGGTGACGCGGCGGGCGAGCGCCCGGCGGAACCCTGGGCGGCGCTTCGCCCCCATGTTACCCGCTATGCCGAACGCCTCTCTCATTTTTGTCGGGAACACCCCTATAACTGGTTCAATTTTCATGATGTTTGGGAAAACGACGACGAGTCCGGGCGGTCTCGCCGCCCTCCTCGTCCTGCTGCTCGCGCTTCCCTTGCCGGCGCCGGCGGAGACGCCGCCGCTGACCATCGCGGCGCTGATGGCTGAACTCGCCGCGGTTCCCGAGCGGCATGCGGCGTTCGTCGAAATCAAGACCCTGCACGCCCTCGCGGCGCCGATCGAGACCCATGGCACGCTCGCCTGGCGGCGGCCGGACCATCTCGAAAAAATCACTTTCCCGCCGCATCCCGAGCGCCTGGTGCTCGATGGCCAGACGCTCAGCCTCACCCTCGGCGAGCAGCCGGCGCGGGAGATCGCGCTGGCCAGCGCCCCCCCCATCGCCGGCCTGGTGGACGCGATCCGGGCGACGCTGGCCGGCGATCTCGCCGCCCTCCAGCGCTATTACAGCGTCGGGCTGGAGGGCGATCGCGCGAACTGGCGCCTGACATTGGTGCCGAGCGATCCGGCGATCGCGCGCTTTCTGCGTGTCGCCCGCATCGAGGGCGGCGGGCCGACGCCAAGCCTCGTCACGTTCGACCAAAGCAATGGTGACGCCAGCGTGATGCGCATCACCCCCACCCCATGAACGGCGCCCCCATGAATGGCGCCCCATGAACGGCGCAAGCGCCCGGCTTCTCGCCACCCTCGCACTCGCGCTCGGCCTCGTCCTGCTCACCCTCGGACGCGCCCATCTCAGCGCCGACATCGCCGATTTCCTGCCCCAGGGCGAGAGCGAGGGAGCGCGCTTCATGCTCGACCAGGTGCGGCGGGGGCCGGCGGCGAGCCTGCTCCTGTTCGGGATCGAGGGAGCGCCGGCGGCCGATCTCGCCGCCATCAGCCGCGATTTCGCCGCCCGCCTCCGCGCCTCCGGGCAGTTCCGCCTGGTCCAGAATGGCGCTGGTCTCGCCGGCGGCGAGGAACAGGATTTTTTGTTTCGCCATCGCTATCCGCTGTCGCCGGCGACAAGCGCGGACGCCTTCACGGAGGCGGCACTCCACGCCGATTTCAGCGCGCTGCTGACCGCCCTCGCCTCCTCCGCCGCCCCGCTCGCGACGGAATTCGGCCTCGCCGACCCGACCGGGGCATTTCCCGCCCTGCTCGCGCTGTGGGCCGGGCCGAGCCAGGTGCGCGAGATCGGCGGCGTCTGGTTCGCGCCCGAGCGTGACCGCGCCCTCCTCATCGCCCGCACCCGGGCGAGCGGCGTCGATCTCGCCGGCCAGCACGCGGCGGCGCGGGCGGTCGCGGCGGCGTTTCAGGCCAGCGCCCGCGGCCACGCGCGGCTGCTGGAGGGGGGGCCTGCGGTCTTCGCGCTCGCCGCCGAACACGCCATCCGCGGCGATGCCGAGACCATCTCGGTGCTGTCCGGCCTGTTGGTGCTCGCGATCCTCGCGGCATGGCTGAAAAACCCGCTGGCGCTCGCCGCCGTCCTGATCCCGGTGCTGTTCGCAACGGCGGCGGCCCTGGCGCTGACCACGCTGGTCTTCGGGCGGGTGCATGCGCTGACCTTCGGCTTCGGCATGACGATGCTCGGCGTCAGCCTCGATTATCCGGTGCTCTGGATCGGCCATCGCCGTCCCGGCGAGCCCGTGGCGGCGACCAGCGCGCGCATCGGACGCACGCTTGCCGTGACCGTCGCCGGCGCCGCCGCGGGGCTCGCCGGGATGGCGGCCTCGGCGTTTCCCGGCCTCGCCGAACTCGGCCTGTTCGCGGCGAGCGGGATCGTCGCGGCGGCGCTGGCGACGCGGCTGATCCTCGCCCCGCTCCTGGTCGCCGCCGCGATCGCGCCCGCCGAACGCGCCGCACCCTGGCTCGACCGGCTCGAAGGGCTCCGGCGCTATCGCGCCTGGACGATCGTCCCGATCGCCCTCGCCGGGTTGTCCCTGCTCGCGGCACCGCCGCCGCTCACGCGCGATCTCCGCGAGCTGAGCCCGGTTCCGCAAGCCGCCGGCGATCTCGACGGGGCCTTGCGCGCCGAGCTGGGGGCGCCCGAGGTCGCCCTCCTCGCCTGGCTGCAAGGCCCGGACGCGGAGGCGGTGCTGGCGCGCGAGGAGGCCCTGCTTTCGCGCCTCGATGCCCTGG
>JAKCCP010000214.1 GCA_021841985.1 Pseudomonadota bacterium
CCGATCTGGGCCGGAGGGCCGGCCATGAGGCCGCGCTGGCGCGCTGTTCTCGGCGCCGGCGGCCTCGGTCTCGTGCTGCTCGCCGGCCCCGCCGCCGCGCAATCGGTCAATATCGACCTCGGCGCGGCCGGGCAGGCCGGGGCGACCAGCCGACTGGTGCAGCTCACCGCCCTCATCACCCTGCTCTCGCTCGCACCAAGCCTCCTGGTCATGGTCACCGCCTTCACGCGCATCGTCATCGTGCTCTCGCTGCTGCGGAGCGCGATCGGGAGTGCGGCGATCCCGCCCAATTCGGTGGTCATCGGGCTGGCGCTGTTCCTCACCTATTTCGTTATGCAGCCGGTCTTCGACCAAGCCTGGCAGGGCGGAATTGAGCCGATGACCGAGGGCAAGGTGGCCGAACTCGAAGGGCTCAGGCTGGCGGGCGAGCCGTTCCGCCAGTTCATGGCGCTCAACGCCAAGCCCGCCGACCTCAAGCTATTCCTCGATCTCGCCCAGCTGCCGCCGCCCGAGAGCGCCGCCACGACGCCGTGGCGGGCGCTGATCCCGGCCTTCATGGTGGGCGAACTGCGGCGCGCTTTCGAGATGGGTTTTCTCTTGTTCCTGCCATTCCTGGTCATCGACCTGGTGGTGTCGAGCGTGCTCATGAGCATGGGCATGATGATGCTGCCGCCAAGCGCCATTTCGCTGCCCTTCAAGCTCATCTTCTTCGTCCTCGTCGATGGCTGGCGCTTGGTTTCCGGCAGTCTGGTGCAGAGTTTCCCCGTGCTACCGCACCCCTGAGAGTTTGAAAAAGCATGTCCTCGGGAAGCATTGATTTTTCTTATCGATTCCGGGGCACGAGGGTGATTTGTGCAAACTCTCCGGCCGCGCGCATGGCGCGTCGCGGCTCGCTTACCGGGCGAGGGCTTGTTCGGCGAAGGCGACGATGCGCCGGGCATCCATCGCGCCCGCGGTCTGTGCGAGCACCGTGCCATTCTTGAAAATAAACAATGCCGGAATGCCGCGCACGCCGAGGTTTTGCGCGATGGTGGGATTTTCATCGGAATTAAGTTTCAAGGAGCGTATGAGCGGCTCAAGCTCTGCCGCGGCGCGCGCGAAGGCCGGCGCCATCGTCCGGCAGGGCCCGCACCACGGCGCCCAGATGTCGACCAGCACGGGGATCTGATTTTTCTCGACATGGCGGTTGAAAGCCGCGCCATCGACATTGATCGGCGCGCCGGTGAACAACGGCTGATGGCAGGCGCCACATTTCGCGCCCGCCATCGGTTTGTCCCGCGGCACGCGGTTGAGGGCGAGGCAGGAGGGGCAGACGATTTGCAGAGATTCAGCCATCGGATGACTCCTCGGGGCGTTGGAAATGGGCGGCGAGCTGAAGGCGCAATACCTCGCGCGTCTCTGGCGGCAGGTTTTGTGCCACGACAGCGAGCCCATGCAGCGCGCGGTGCAGATCGTGCATTTGATCGAGCAAATGGAGAAAGAGATCGATCCCCGCCTCGTTGACGGCGAAATCCTCGGCGAGCGTACGGATGAGGCGGGCGCGGGCGAGATCGGCGGGCTGAAACTGGCGCGCCCCCGACACTTCGAGGGGTTTGAGCCAGCCATTCTCGATCCACAGCGCGAGCGTCGCGGGGGCAAGGCGCAGCGTGATCAGAAATTCCTCGGTGCTGGTCATCTATTCACCCTCGCGCGGGTGCGGCGCTTGCCCGGGAACCCAATGGGCGACGAACGCGCGCAACGCGGCATCGGGCGGCTCGGGCAGTTTGACCAGGAGCGTCACGTATTGATCGCCATGGCCGCCGCCTTCCGCTTTGGGCATCCCCTTGCCACGCAGGCGGAGCACGGTGCCGGTGTTGGCGTTTTCCGGCACGTTCATGGCAACCGGCCCCGACGGCGTCGGCACCGTCACACGCCCCCCAAGCACCGCCGTGCTGAGCGAGATCGGCAATTCGGTATGGATATCATCGCCCTTAAGAATAAAGCGTGGATCGGGTTCGACCTTGATCTCGATCAGGGCATCGCCATGCGGGCCGCCGCCAAAGCCGGGGAGGCCCTTGCCACGCAGACGGAGGATCTGGCCGTCGCGCACGCCAGGCGGTATCCGCACGTCGAGGGTGGGCCCATGCGGCATGGCGAGACGCTGATGTCCGCCGTGAAAAGCCTCCAGGAAGGGGATCTGGAGGTGGTAGTGGACGTCTTGACCACGCATGCGAAAATGCGCCTCACCGCCGCCTTGTTCCCCCCTCGGGCCGCCGCCACGGCCGAAGAGTTCGGCGAGAATGTCCTCGGCGGTGCTCGCCCCTTCCTCTCCCGCGCCGCCGCGATAGGCCCCAGCACCCGGCGCGCCACTGGCATACTCGCGATAGTAGCGCGGCGGCGGGGTCTCGGCGCCGCTGGCGTCGATCTCGCCGCGATCGAACCGGGCGCGCTGCTCGGCATCGCTGAGCAGCGCGTAGGCGGTGGCGATTTCCTTGAAACGCGCTTCGGCCGCCTTGTTGGCGGGATTGAGATCAGGGTGGTAGCGCTTGGCGAGGGTGCGGTAGGCCTTGCGGATCTCCTCGGCGGAGGCCGTGCGGGAGACGCCGAGGGTCTGATAGGGATCAGCGCTCATGAAAATCTTCCATAGCGGGAGGTTTCTGGGCCTCGATGTCTCTGAGCGTCATCTTTTTTACACCTGCGACGAAAAAACGGCGTGGGACGAAGCCGCCGGCACGCCCCCATGATTGGCCCGATGCCGGCACTTGGGAAGCCGGATTCGGAACAGGCTCAAGATGGGCGTTGCGTGCCCCGGAAAACACTGGCCCCAGCCGCAAGGCGGTTGCGTGGAGAAAATTCAGCTTGGCGCCGCACTGCCCCGAGATGCAGCCCCAGAGATCGTCAGCGTCCCAGCGCGACACGGTCGCGCACGCGGCCGCTTCGGAGATCGATTACCACCACCCGATCCGGCCCGCCGCCTTGCAGCAGCAGGGTGAGTTGTTCCCCGGTGCTGGCGCTCGCCGCGATCCGGGTTGCGGGCGGCTCGTCGAGCTGCACGCTGAGAGGGCTGGCGCCGGCGTACCCGGCGAGGCGCTCGACCACCAGCACCGCAAGCGTCACCGTGCCGGTGATGATCAACACCCCCATCACGATCACCGCCAGTTTCAGCGCCCGCATGTTCAGCGCCTGCATGCGCGCTCTCCCTCTATCCCGCGTTTCGCGCTATGCGTCACGCCATGACGCCCCCCTTACCGCAGGACGGTGATATTCGCGAGCCCGCCTCCGGCGAGACTTGGCGCGTCGTCGCCCCGCAAGAGGCGGCCGGGGAGCGGCTCGACCGCTTTCTCGCTGCTGCCTTCCCGACGCTTTCCCGCGCCCGTATCCAGGGTCTGATCGCGGCGGGGCGGGTCGCCGGCGATGACGTGCCGCTCAGCAGCGCATCGGCGCCGGTGCGCCCTGGGCGAAGCTACGCCCTGCACGTGCCCGCCGCGACGCCGGCGACGCCCGCCGCGCAGGCGATCGCGCTCGATATCCTGTTCGAGGATGCCGATCTTGTCGTGCTCAACAAGCCGGCCGGCCTTGTCGTCCATCCCGCGCCCGGCAACCCGGACGGCACGCTGGTCAATGCGCTGCTCGCCCATTGCGGCGACAGCCTTGCGGGAATTGGCGGCGAGCGGCGGCCAGGCATCGTGCATCGGCTGGACAAGGAGACGTCGGGGGTGATGGTGGTGGCCAAGAGCGAGCGGGCGATGACCCGGCTTGCCGCGGCCTTCGCCGCGCACGATCTCGACCGCGCCTATCTCGCGCTCTGCTGGGGCCTGCCCAACCCCGCCGAGGGCGTCATCGCAGGCGCGATCGGGCGCGATCCGCGTGATCGCAAGCGCATGGCGGTGCGCGCGGCGGGCGGCAAGCCGGCGCTCACCCGCTATCGCCTTGAGCGCGCCTGGTTCGCCGCCGTGGCGCAGCTCGAATGCCGGCTCGCCACCGGGCGGACGCATCAGATCCGCGTCCACCTCGCCAACGCCGGTCATCCGCTGGTCGGCGATCCGGTCTATCTCCGCCGTCTGCCTGCCTCGGCCCGCGCCGTTCCCCAGACCATTCGCGGCGCGTTGCTCGATTTCCCCCGCCAGGCGCTGCACGCGGCGCGGCTCGGCTTCGCCCATCCGCTGACCGGCGCGCCCTTGCTTTTCACCGCGCCCCCGCCGCCCGACCTCGCCGGCCTGCTCGCCGCCCTGACGCGGGCGGCAGGCGCCGAGCATGGAGCCATTCTTAAATCCAATTCATCATGTCGGGTTTATATTGACAGGACTTCGTTGGTCCGGTATCAAGCCAACACTAACCGGGCGCACCCCGAGTCTGATCAACCCACCCCAATAACGCCGGGGGCCAGTGCATGCCGGCGAAAACGCGGATCTTCCTCGGGTTGATAGTAAATCAGTTCGGGCTTGCGTCAGATCAAGGCTTTTCGCAGCGAAAAGCCGTTCATTTTTCCAGGTATCGGGTAGCAGGCTGGCGCCGTCGCGGGCGGGGCCGGTTCGCCCGGACGAAAGGAGCCGCGTGTCATGGCCTCTGCCGTCGTCAATCTTGCCCCCGAGGGCAATCTCGCACGGTATCTCCAGGAGATCCGTAAGTTTCCCATGCTGTCGGCCGAGGAGGAGCTGGAGCTTTCCCGCCGCTGGCGCGATCAGGAGGATACCGAGGCAGCGCATAAGCTCGTCACCTCGCATCTTCGCCTCGTTGCCAAGATCGCCATGGGCTATCGCGGCTACGGCCTGCCGATGGGCGAGCTGATCAGCGAGGGCAATGTCGGCATGATGCAGGCGGTCAAGCGCTTCGACCCCGATCGTGGCTTCCGCCTCGCGACCTATGCGATGTGGTGGATCCGCGCCGCCATCCAGGAATACATCCTGCATAGCTGGTCGCTGGTGAAAATGGGCACGACGGCGGCGCAGAAAAAACTGTTCTTCAACCTGCGTCGGCTCAAGGGCCAGATGCAGGCGATCGAGGATGGCGATCTTCACCCCGAGCAGGTCGCCAAGATCGCCCATCTGCTCGACGTGCCGGAGCAGGACGTGGTCAGCATGAACCGCCGCCTCACCGCGCCCGATCACAGCCTGAACGCACCCTTGCGCAGCGATGGCGATGGTGAATGGCAGGACTGGTTGGTCGATGACAGCGAAAGCCAGGAGACGGTGATCGCCGAGCGCAAGGAGGTCGCGGGGCGCCAGGCGCTGCTCGGCAGCGCGCTGAAAACCCTGAACGACCGCGAGCGCCACATTCTCATCGAGCGCCGCCTCAAGGAGAATCCGACGACGCTCGAGGAACTCTCGCAGCAATACAACATCTCGCGCGAGCGGGTGCGCCAGATCGAGGTCCGCGCCTTCGAGAAGCTGCAAAAGGCGATGAAAACCGAGATCACCGAGCGCCGTCGGGCGCAGGTCGAGCCGCGGGTCTGACCACGGCGCGGATCGAGAGAGCGGGCGCCAGGGTGTGGGGCCCCGGCGCCTGCGGGGTCTCTTTCCGGGCTCTTCCCTTGCCACCAGAGGGCGCTATTGATCGTCCCGCATGAGCCGTCCCGCCCCCGCCGCCGTATGGCTGAAAGCCGAAGCCCGAATAGCGCGCCGCCTTGCCGCCCCGGTGGCGGGGCTGGGCCTTCTTGATGTCGCGCTGGCGGCCGGCCAGGCGGGCTGTGTCGCGACCATTCTCGCCGGCGTATTTGCTCCCTATGGCGCGGAAAACCCCAGCGCGGCGCCGGCGATCTGGGCGCTCGCCGGCTTTGTCCTCGTAGCGCTTCTCCGCGCCTTAGCACGGTTGCAGGCGGAGACGGCGGCGAGCCGCGCCGGCATCGCCGGGCGACGGCGGTTGCGCGATGGCGTGATGGCGCGCCTGCTGGATGCCGGGCCGGCCGTGTTGCGCCAGCACCATTCCGGTGAGCTTGCCAGCGCCGCGATCGACCGCGTCGAGGCGATGGAGGGGTTCTATGCGCGCTGGCTCGCGGCGCGGGCGCTGGCGATCGCCGGGCCGGCACTGATCGCCGCCATCGCCGCCCTCGTTGATCCACGCGCGGCACTTGGTCTGGTTCTGGCCGGACTGCTGGTGCCGCTCGGCATGGCGCTGGCCGGAATCGGCGCGGCGCGCGCCGCGCGCCAGCAATTCCTCGCCATGACCCGGCTGCAGGCACGGTTTCTCGACCGCGTGCGCGGCATCGCCACCATTGTGCTCTACGGGCGAAGCGCGGACGAGGCGCGGGGTCTGGCCGCCGCCGCCGATGAATTGCGTCGGCGCACGCTCCGTGTGTTGCGCGTGGCCTTTCTTTCCTCGACCGCGCTCGATCTCGCCATGGTCGCGGCCCTGGTCGGTTTCGCGCTGCACTATGCCAGCGATCTTACCCTGGGCCGGCTGGCCTCGCCCGGCCGGGCGTTGTTTTTGCTGCTGCTGGTGCCGGAATTCTTCGCCCCCCTGCGGGCTTTCGCGGCAGCCTACCAGGATCGCCTGCAAGCCCATACCAGCGCCGACGCGCTGGCCGGCCTGCCGCCATCCGCGCCGCTCGCGCCCGAGGCCCGCCCCCATGAAATCCGCACCATCGCGGCCAGCGGGGTGAGCGTCGCCTTCGAGAACGTCCATTTCGCCTGGGACGCGGCGCGCGGCCCGGCCCTCGATGGCGTGAGCTTCCGCGTCGCCGCGGGCGAGACCCTGGTTCTCGTCGGCCCCTCGGGGGCGGGGAAATCGACCATTATCGAGATGTTGCTCGGCTTCATCCGCCCCGATCAGGGGCGGGTCACGATCAATGGCGCGGATATCGCGAGTATCGTACCCGGCGCGCTCAACCGGCTGATCGCCTGGATCGGCCAGCGGCCGATGCTGTTCGCCGGCAGCCTCGCCGAAAACATTCGTTTCGCCCGCCCCGAGGCGAGCGAGGCCGAAATCGCCGAAGCGGCACGGCTCGCCCGCGTCGATGAATTCGCCGCCCTCCTCCCTGCCGGGCTCGCCACCCCGGTCGGCGAAGGCGGCTATGGCCTCTCCGGCGGGCAGGCGCAGCGGGTGGCGATCGCCCGGGCCTATCTGCGCAACGCGCCACTGCTGCTGCTCGACGAGCCGACCGCGCATCTCGATCCGGTGACCGAGGCCGAGGTGCTGGACAGCCTGCGCCGGCTCGCCTTGCGCCGCACGGTGATCGTCGCCAGTCATTCCGCCGCCGCTCACGCGCTTGGCGGCCGCCGGCTCGATCTGCGGCAGGGGCGGGTGCTGGCGGCCACGGCGCGCGGCGCGGCGTGAGCGCGCTGCTCCGTATCGGCGCCCTTTGGCGCGGGCGCTGGCCCTCGCTGACGCTGGGCGCCGCGGTCGCCCTCGCCTCGGCCCTGGTCACGGTGGCGCTGATGGCGGCGGCGGGGAACCGGGTGGCCACCGCGGTTGGCGCGGCCGGGCTCGCGATGGCCGGGGGCGTGATGCTCCGCTTGCTCGGCGCCGGGCGGGTGGTGCTGCGCTATCTCGAGCGCCTCTTCACCCATGACGCGACGTTTCGTGCCCTTGGCGATCTCCGGGTGTGGTTTTTCCGCGGCCTTGCGGTGCGCGCGGCCGGTGGGCTCGGGTTCCGGCGCGCCGGCGACATGCTGGCGCGGCTGGTCAATGACATCGAGGCGCTGGATGCGCTTTATTTGCGCATTTTCATCCCCCTTCTCGGCGCTCTCGTGCTGCTGCCGCTCCTGGTGATCGTCATCGGACGCCGAAGCTTGGTGCTTGCCGCAATCGAGGCGGGATTTTTCCTGAGCGCGGCGCTGCTGCTGCCGTGGTGGACGGCGCGCGGCGCGTTGCGGGGGGGCGTGCGGCAGGCCGAGGCGATGGCGGGGCTCAGGGTCGCCGCGCTCGATGCCTTGAGCGGCATTCGTGAGGTGCGCGCGTTTGGCGCCGAGGGCCGCATGCTGGCCCTGGTACAGGCGCGCCAGGCGCGGCTTTTCGCCGCCCAGCACGCCCAGGCGCTGCGCCTCGCCTACGCGGGCGCGGGGGCGTTCCTGGCGGCGGCGGCGGCGCTGTTCGCCGTGCTTCTCGCCACCCCTCTGCTCGGCGTGGCGAGCGTGCTCATTCTGTTCCTGACCATGGCCGCCTTCGAGGCGATCGCCGGCCTGCCGCGCGCCGGCGCCCTGGCCGGCCACGCCGCCGCGGCGGCCGCGCGGGTGCTGGGCGCCGCCGAGGCGGTGCCGGCGCTCGCCGATCCGATCAGCCCGGCCGCGCCGCCACGCGGCCACGCGCTGCGTTTCGAGGCGATCACCTTCGGCTGGCAGCCCGATCGCCCGGCGGTGTTCGAGGGGCTGACGCTCGACGTGCCCGAGGGTGCGCATGTCGCCGTGCTCGGGCCTTCGGGGGCGGGCAAATCGACGCTCGCGGCGCTCGCTCTGAAAGTGGCCGCGCCCCAAGCCGGCCGCGTGCTGTTGGGCGGCGTCGATATCGCGACGCTGGCGGCGGGCGAGCTGCGTCAGCGCATCGGCTGGCTCGGCCAGACGACGCATCTCTTTGATGACACCATCCGCGCCAATCTGCTGCTCGCCCGCCCCGCCGCGGACGAGGCGGCGCTGTGGGCGGCGCTGGACGCGGCGCGCATCGCCGAGACGGTGCGCGCCCTGCCCGATCGGCTCGATACCTGGGTGGGCGAGGGCGGGACGCGGTTTTCCGGCGGGCAGGGCAGGCGGCTCGCGCTGGCCCGCGCCTTGCTCTCGCCGGCGCCGCTGCTCATCCTCGATGAGCCCTGCGCCGGGCTCGACGCCGCGACCGAGCGCGCCTTCCTCGCCACCCTGAACGACGCCGCTGCGGGCCGCAGCGTGCTGCTGATCACCCATCGCCTGACCGGCGTCGAACGGCTCGACCGCATCTGGCGCCTCTCCGGCGGCAAGGCGGTCGCGGCGGCCGGCTGAGAGACGTCCGGCGTTTCCGCAGGGCCGCTTTCCTGAGCAAGGCGCTGTTGCTATACCCGCCTTCCGGCGAATAGTGGGGGAGGAGCGGGCCTCGGCGTCGGGCGCGTCGGGCGCATCGAACATGGCCTCCGGGTACCGCGAGCGGAGTGGCCGAGTAGGGATAGAGACGATGAAGTTCAAGGCCGATCGAGCCACTCTGCTGAAGGCCCTGGCCCATGTGCAGAGCGTGGTCGAGAAACGCAACACCTTGCCGATCCTCGCCAATATCCTGATCAATGCGCGCGACGGACGGCTTGCGCTCACCGCCACCGACATGGAAATCGCGGTGGTGCAGGAGGCGGCGGCGAATGTCAGCCAGGAAGGCGCGACCACGGCGCCGGCGGCGACGCTCTACGAGATCGTGCGCAAGCTCCCCGAGGGCGTCGAGGTCGAGTTCGAGCATGGCGGCGGCGACGCGGCGCTGGTGCTGCGCGCCGGCCGTTTCGCCACCAGCCTGAACGCGCTGCCGGTCGATGATTTCCCGGTGATGACCGCGGGCAGCCTGCCGCACCGTTTCAGCCTGCCGGCCCGCGTGCTGCGCGGCATGATCGACCGCACCCGGTTCGCCATCAGCACCGAGGAAACCCGCTACTATCTCAACGGCATCTATCTGCACGCGACCGAGAGCGAGGGCACGCCGGTGCTGCGCGCGGTGGCGACCGATGGCCATCGCTTGGCCCGCGTCGAGGAGCGGCTGCCCGAGGGGGCGTCCGGCATGCCCGGCGTGATCGTGCCGCGCAAGACCATCGCCGAATTGCGCAAATTGCTCGAGGAAACCAGCGACGAGGTGGAAATCGCGCTTTCCGATACCCGCATCCAGTTCAGCCTTGGGCCGGTGACGCTGACCAGCAAGCTCATCGACGGCACATTTCCCGAATACGAGCGCGTCATCCCGCGCGGCAACGACAAGATTCTGCGCGTCGCGAAAAAGGATTTCGCCGAGGCGGTGGGCCGGGTCGCGGCGATTTCGCTGGAGCGGGCACGCCCCGTGAAGCTGTCGCTGGCGCGCGATCTCCTGGTGCTCTCGGCGGCCAGCCCCGAGCACGGCACCGCGACCGAGGAGCTTGATGGGGCGCGGGTGCATTACGATTCGGGGCCGCTCGAAATCGGCTTTCAGGCGCGCTATATCACCGACATCACCGATCAGATCGAGGGCGAGGTGGAGTTTCTGCTCGCCGATGGTGGCGCGCCGACCGTGGTGCGCGATGCCGGCGACATGAGCGCGCTCTACGTGCTGATGCCGATGCGTGTCTGAACCGCCGCCGGGCTTGCGGCTGAGCCGGCTCACGCTCAGCCAGTTTCGCAATTATGGGCGGCTGACATGGCGGCCGGGGGCACGGGTCGCGGCGATTTTCGGGCCGAATGGCGGCGGCAAGACCAATCTGCTGGAGGCGGTCTCGCTGCTCGGCGCGGGACGCGGCCTACGCGGCGCGCGGCTTGGCGAGATGGCGCGGATCGGCGGCGCGAGTGTCTTCGCGGTCGCCGGCCGCTTCGAAACCCCGCTCGGCCGCGTCACGATCGGCACCGGCACGGAAGCTCATGATGCCACGCGGCGCGTCTTTCGCCTCGATGGCCGGGCGCCCCGGAGCCGGGCCGAGATCGCCGCCCGTATCGCCCTGGTCTGGCTGGCGCCGGCGATGGACCGATTGTTCCAGGAAACCGCGTCGGGCAGGCGGCGCTTTCTCGACCGGCTGGTGGCGGCACTCGAGCCAGCGCAGGCCCGCGAACTCGCCGCGCATGATCTGGCGCTCGCCGAGCGTGGCCGGCTGCTGCGCGAGGGACGGGCGAATGTCGCCTGGCTCAATGCCCTCGAAGATGCCATCGCCCGCCACGCCGTCGCCGTGACGGCGGCGCGGGTGGACGTCGCCCGGCGGCTGAACGCGGCGCTCGCTTCCCATGGCGCGGGCGGTTTTCCGCCTTCCCGCCTGACGCTGCTGTCGCCGATCGCCGATCGTCTCGCGGCCGCTCCGGCGCTCGCCGTGGAAGAGGGGCTGCGCGCCGAACTCGCCCGCGCCCGCGACCCCGATGCCGTCGAGGGGAGGGCGCGTCTCGGCGCGCACCGGGCCGATTTTCAGCTCACCGATCTTGCCAGCGGCCTTTCCGCACAGTTGGCCAGCACCGGCCAGCAGAAGGCGCTGCTGATCGGGGTGATCCTCGGCCATGCCGCGCTGGTGGCCGAGGCGCGCGGATCGGCGCCGATCCTGCTGCTCGACGAACCGATGGTGCATCTCGACGCCGAGCGCCGCGCCGCCCTTGCCGCCGCCCTTCGCGCGCTCCCGGCGCAGGCGCTGATCACCGGCACCGATCGCGAGACGTTTCTTCCCCTCGCCGGCTTCGCCGCCGGCTGGCACTGCGCCGATGGCGTGCTCCGCGCCGATCCGGCTTTTTGCCACGACCGGGACGCGCCGCGGCCCGGTGCCGAGTTTCAAACCGAGACACTACCCGCTGGCTTGCCCTCTGGGTTTTGTGCGCCGCGGGGTCTATAAGGGATTTCCTAGATATATTCCACAAGGAGCCTCCCGCAGGCATGTCCCAACCCGCTGCCCCTCTGCCTGAAGCCGATCTCCCCGAAGCCTATGACGCCTCGGCGATCTCGATCCTGCGCGGGCTCGAGGCCGTGCGCAAGCGGCCGGGGATGTATATCGGCGATACCGATGACGGCTCGGGCCTGCATCAGATGGCCTTCGAGATCATCGACAACGCCATGGACGAGGCGCAGGCCGGCTTCGCCCGCAATGTCCGCGTCACGCTGAACGGCGACGGCAGCATGACGGTGCGCGACGATGGCCGCGGCATCCCGACCGATATCCACCCCGAGGAAGGTGTCTCGGCGGCCGAAGTGGTGCTGACGCGGCTCCACGCGGGAGGGAAGTTCAACCAGAACTCCTATAAGGTCTCGGGCGGGCTGCATGGCGTCGGGGCGGCCGTCGTCAATGCGCTCTCGGAATGGATGGAGGTGCGCGTCTGGCGATTGGGGCGGGAATATTTCATCCGCTTCCAGGGCGGCGAGGCCGCGGCGCCACTGGCCGATCGCGGGCCTTCCGAGGCGCCGACTGGAACCGAGGTGACCTTCAAGCCCGACCCGGCGGTGTTCACCCGCACGGAGTTCGAATTTTCCATTCTTGAGCGACGTCTGCGCGAGTTGGCGTTTCTCAATTCCGGCATCGCGATCACGCTCAGCGATGAGCGCCACGCCCCGCCGCAGCTCGCGGAATTCCGCTACGACGGCGGGCTTGTCGCCTTCGTCGAATGGCTGGAGCGCAGCAAGACCGCAGTCTTCACGCCGCCCATCAGCCTCCGCGCCGCCGAGAACGCGCAAGGCATCAAGGTCGAGTTCGCGCTCTCCTGGAACGATAGTTTCCACGAAACCATGCTCTGCTTCACCAACAACATTCCGCAGCGTGATGGCGGCACGCATCTCGCCGGCTTCCGCGCCGCCCTGACCCGCGTCGTGACGAAATATGCGGAAGGAATGGGCAAGAAAGACAATCTCGCGCTGGTCGGCGAGGATATGCGGGAAGGTTTGACGGCGGTTTTGTCGGTCAAGGTGCCGGACCCCAAATTCTCCTCCCAGACCAAGGACAAGCTGGTGAGTTCCGAGGTCCAGCCGGTGGTCCAGGCGATGGCCGCGGACGCCATCGCGCACTGGTTCGAGACCCATCCCAAGGAAGCGCGCGGGATCATCCAGAAGGTGATGGACGCGGCGAGCGCGCGCGAGGCGGCGCGCAAGGCGCGCGAGTTGACCCGGCGCAAGGGCGTGCTCGATGTCTCGACGCTGCCGGGCAAGCTCGCCGATTGTCAGGAGCGCGATCCGGCGAAAGCGGAGATTTTCATCGTCGAGGGCGATTCGGCGGGCGGTTCGGCGAAGCAGGGGCGCGATCGCAAATCCCAGGCGATCCTGCCTTTGAAAGGGAAAATCCTCAATGTCGAGCGCGCGCGCTTCGATCGCATGCTCTCCTCGGCCGAGGTCGGCACGCTGATCACGGCTCTCGGCACCGGCATCGGCCGCAGCGATCCCGACCAGGGCGGTTTCGATATCGCCAAGCTCCGCTACCATCGCATCATCATCATGACCGACGCCGATGTCGATGGCTCGCATATCCGCACGCTGCTGCTGACATTCTTCTTTCGCCAGATGCCGGAACTCATCGAGCGCGGCCATCTCTTCATCGCCCAGCCGCCGCTCTATCGCGCCAAGCGCGGCAATGACGAGCGCTATCTCAAGGACGACGCGGCGCTGGAGGCGTTTCTCCTCGACAAGGTGCTGGCCGAGGCCAAACTCGTCTATGCCGAGGGCGGCGAGATCGCCGGCGCCGATCTCGCCCGCGAGGTCGGCTTCCTGCGCGAGGCCAGCCATCGCCTCACCCGGCTCGGCGAGGCGGCGCCGGTCGCCCTCCTCGAACAGGCGGCGATCATCGGGGTGCTGGCGCCCGAGGCCGCGCGTGACGCCGCCCGCGCCCAGGCGCTGGCGGCGCGGCTCGATCGGATTTCAGCGCCGAACGAGGGCGGCTGGGTGGTCGCGGCCGATGGCGCCGGCCTCACCCTCGCGCGCACCGTGCGCGGCGTGGCCGAGCGCCATACGCTCGATGCGACGGTGCTGCGGAGTGCCGAGGCACGCTGGCTGACGGAGCGGGCGGAGGCGCTGCGGCAGCGCTTCGAGATCCCGGCGCGGCTCGATCTGGAGAAGGAAAGCCGTGCTGTCACCGGCCCGTTTGATGCCTATGAGCGCATCCTGGCGCAGGGGCGGCGCGGCCTCGCCATCCAGCGCTTCAAGGGTCTCGGCGAGATGAATCCTGAACAGCTCTGGAAGACCACGCTCGATCCCGCGGCGCGCACGTTGCTGCAAGTGAAGGTCAGCAACAACGAGGACGCGGCGCTGGTATTCAGCACGCTGATGGGCGATGTCGTCGAGCCGCGGCGCGAATTCATCGTTGGCAACGCGCTCAAAGTTGCCAATCTCGACGTCTAGGAAACCCCGCCATGCCACGAACGATGCTGTTCCTGACTTTATTTCTGCTCGGCGCGGCGGCGGCGCGGGCCCAGGGACTGGCCTTCGTGATCGATTCCGCGGGGGCTGCGGTCAGCGTTGTCGATGTCGGAAGCGAGCGCGAAATCCGCCGCATTCCGGTCCTGCGCGAGCCGCACCACATGGCGCTCACGCCGGACCATCGTTTTCTCCTCATCGGCGATACCACCGGCAACGAATTGCTTTTTCTTGATCCGCGAACCGGGGAAATCCTGCGCCGCCTCACCGTCAGCGATCCCTATCAGTTGCAGTTCAGCCCGGACGGCAAATGGCTTGTGGTCAATGGCTTGGCACGCAACCAGGTCGACATTTTTGATGCCAAGGACTACCATCTCGTGCATCGCGTCGCGCTGAAATCGATGCCGAGCCATCTCAATTTTTCGCCCGATTCAAGCACCGTCTATATCACCCTACAGGGCACCGACCGGCTCGCCGCGATCGCGCTTGGCAGCGGCGCGGTGCTGTGGAACACGGAAGTGGGCGAAACGCCGGCCGCCGTGCTCTGGCATCAGGGCCGGTTGCTGGTCGCGGTGATGGGCGGCAACGGCATCAGCGTCGTCGATCCGGCGACCGGGGTGGTGCGCGCGCGCATCCCGACCGGGCGCGGGGCGCATAATCTCTTTCTCTCGCCCGATGGCAAGGTGATCTATGTCACCAACCGCGTCGATGGCACGCTCGCGGTGCTGGATGCGCAAAGCCTGAAAGTCACGCGCGAGATCCGCGTCTCGGGCGGCCCTGATGATCTCGATTTCGGCCCCGATGGGCGGCTCTGGATCTCTCGCCGTTTCGCCCATAGTGTGGCCGTGCTCGATCCCGTGAGCGGGCATTATGACGTGATCGAGGTCGGCCGCTCGCCGCACGGCATCTGGCTCAACACCCATGACCATCTGCCGCGCGCGCTCGCCGGCACGGCGCCGCCGCATTCATGAGCGATCCGTTCGACACTCTGGCGGGCTGGCTCTCCGAGCATCTGCTGATCCCGCTGCTCTGGCAGGTCGGGCTGATGCGCTGGGAGGATCTGGCCTATGGCTGGGCGCTGTTCGCGACCTACGGCGCCATGCAGGTCGCGCTGATGTATGCGATCTGCCTGCCGCTCGAGCGGTTTTTTCCCATCGAGCGTTGGCCTGATCACCGCGTCGAGCTGACTGACATGTTCTACACCGTGCTGGCCCGTGTCGGCCTGCTGCCGCTGGTCACTTTCGTGCTGTTTTTCCGCGTCCAGGTGGCATTTTCCGGCTGGCTCACCGATCACGGCTACGTGCCCCCGACGCTGGAGCGCGCCATCCCCGGCCTGCTCGGCCACCCCATCCTCACCTTTCTCGCCTATGCGCTGATCCTCGATTTCGCCGATTACTGGCGCCATCGCCTCTCGCATCGCTTCCGCTGGTGGTATGCGCTGCACGCCCTGCATCACGCGCAGCGGCAGATGACGTTCTGGTCCGATGACCGCAACCACCTGCTCGACGATCTCATCGCCGCCTTGTGGTTCGGCGTGATCGCGCTCGGCGTCGGCGTGCCGCCGCTACAATTCCCGCTCCTCGTTCTGGTGTTGCGGTTTCTTGAAAGCCTCTCGCACGCCAACACGAGGCTTTCCTTCGGCTGGCTCGGTGAGCGGCTGCTGATTTCGCCGCGCTTTCACCGCGTCCATCACGCGGCGCGCGCGGCGGGCAAGCAGAGCTGCAACTACGGCGCGGTGTTTCCCTATTGGGATATGCTGTTCGGCACGGCGGATTTCACCACGCAATACGCCCCGACCGGCGATCCGCGCGCCCCCGAGGCGCTGGCCTCGGGCGGCTATCTCGCGCAACAATGGGCGGGGCTACAGGGTTTCATCCAGGCGCTGGCGCCACCGCGGAGGCATCTCTCATGAGCGATTTTCGGCGCGGCGGGCTTTTCGCGGTTTTCGCGGTCTTGGCGCTCGCTGGCTGCACCGGGCCCGAGCAAAATGTGCGCTATGCCTGCTCGCACGGCATGATCCTCAACGTCACCTACGAGGAGGGCGCGGAGCGGGCAAGGATCGGCGACACGATCGGCCAGGTGCGGGTGCTGCCCGAGATTTCGAGCGATGCCACCGGCACGGTCTATCGCGATGCCTCCGTCACCTTCATCCGCAGCGGCAACACCGCGACCTATGCCGCCAACGACAGCAGCCATCAAACCGAAACCTGCGTTGCGCGAACTTCCGTGCCTATGTCGCCAGCCACGCCGGCACCGGCAGGTTCTTCGAACGCAGGAAATCCGGGTTGAACAGTTTCGACTGATAGCGCGCCCCGCCATCGCAAAGAATGGTGACGACGGTGTGGCCGGGGCCGAGATCGCGGGCGACGCGCATGGCCGCGGCGATATTGATCCCCGCCGAGCCGCCGACGGAGAGCCCCTCCTCGATCAGCAGCGCGAAAATCGTCTCCAGCGCCTCTCGATCGGGAATGCGCACGGCATCATCGATCGGCGCCCCCTCGAGATTGGCCGGCACACGGGACTGGCCGATACCCTCGGTGATGGAACTCCCCGAAACCGAGAGATCGTTCGACTTCACCCAGCCATAGAGCCCGCTCCCTTCGGGGTCGGCAAGCACGATGCGCACACCTGGCTTGCGCGCCTTGAGCGCCAGAGCGACGCCGGCGAGCGTGCCGCCGGTGCCGCAGGCGCAGGTGAAGGCGTCGATCCGTCCCGCCGTCTGCTCCCAGATCTCGCGCCCGGTGGTCGCGCGATGGCCCTCGCGATTGGCGAGATTGTCGAACTGATTGGCCCAGACGCCGCCCAATTCTTCCGCGAGGCGGCGCGAGACATGCACGTAGTTGCCGGGATCGCGATAGGGCTTGGCCGCGACGAGCCGGAGATCGGCGCCGATCATGCGAAGAAAATCGATTTTTTCCTGGCTTTGCGTCTCGGGCATGACGATCACCGCGCGATAGCCCCGCGACTGGCCGACGAGGGCGATGCCGATACCGGTATTGCCCGCCGTGCCCTCGACGATGACGCCGCCGGGTTTGAGCGTGCCCCGCCGCTCAGCGTCCGTGATGATCGCCAGCGCCGCGCGGTCCTTGACCGAGCCACCGGGGTTCATGAACTCCGCCTT
>JAKCCP010000385.1 GCA_021841985.1 Pseudomonadota bacterium
TTCGCCGGGGGCATAGAAGCCGGGCTCGTTGGAGAGGATCATGCCTGGTGCGAGCGGCACCGGGCGTGCGGTGCGGGAGATGCCGGCCGGGCCTTCATGCACCGAGAGGTAGCTGCCGACGCCGTGGCCAGTGCCGTGGTCATAGTCGAGCCCCTGTTGCCAGAGCGCCCGGCGGGCGAAGGCGTCGAGATGGGGGCCGGCGACGCCTTGCGGGAAAACCAGCGCGGCGAGCGCGATATGGCCCTTGAGAACGCGGGTGAAGCGGTCGCGGAGTGACGCCGGCGGCGCTTCCGGCCCGCTCCACAGCGTGCGGGTGACGTCGGTGGTGCCGTCAAGATACTGGGCCCCAGAATCTATCAAATAAAGCGTGTTATCGCCGATCGTTCGATCTGTTTCCGGGCTTACGCGATAGTGGATGATGGCGCCATGGGGGCCGGCGGCGGAGATTGCCGGGAAACTTTCGCCGCGAAAATTCTTCTCCGTCGCGCGGAATGAGAGGAGTTTTTCGGCGGCCGAGATTTCGCTCTCCGCCCTGCCCTGCTCGCTCATATGGTGGAGAAACCGGCAGAGAGCGATGCCGTCGCGGCGATGCGCGGCGCGGGCGCCGGCCTGCTCGGTCGGGTTCTTGCATGCCTTGGGCAGCAAGCAAGGATCGGGTGCCGCGATGATTTTGGCCCCGGCGGCGCGCAGCGTCTCGGCGAACCATACCGGGCTTGCCGATGGGTCCACCAGTACCCCCTGCCCGGCCAGCGCGGCCAGCGCGTCGGGCAGCGCCGCCGGCTCGGCGATTTGCACCTCGGGGCCGAGCCAGGCGCGGGTTTCAGGCGGCAGCTTTTCCGCCGCCATGAACAGCGCGGCGCGCCCGTCGGCGTGCAGGAGGGCGAAGCCGAGGGCGACGGGCGTGAAGGGCACATCGCTGCCGCGGATATTGAGCAGCCAGTTGATCGCGGCGGGATCGCTGAGCACGGCCGCCGCCGCGCCGCGTTCGGCGAGGCTGCTGGCAATGGCGGCGCATTTGGCGCGAGCGGACTCCCCGGCGAAGGCGAGATCGTGCGGCATGGCGGGGGCTGATGGCGGCGCTGGGCGGTCCCGCCAGAGCGGGTCGATCGGGTTGGCGATCGGGGCCATGGCGAGGCCGGCGTCGCGAAACCGCGCCAGCCCCTCCTCGCTGATCAGCCAGGGATCGTAGCCGATGCGTGCGCCCTGCGGGGCGTGGTCGGCGAGCCAGGCTTGCGGTGGGGTCGCGGTGATATGGCAGCGCTCCCAGAGCGCGGGGTTGGTCTCGGCGGCGGCTTGGAGGGTGTAGCGGCCATCGGTGAAGAGTGCGGCGCGGTCGGCCAGGACCACGGCGAGGCCAGCGCTGCCGGTGAAGCCGCTGAGCCAGGCGAGGCGCTCGGCGCTCGGAGGCACATATTCGCCGAGATGCTCGTCGGCACGCGGCTGGATGAAGCCAGCGACGCCCAAAGCAGCGAGGGCAGCACGGAGTGCAGCGAGTCGTTTAACAGAAATTTCATAACTCATGCTACTACCATGCGTTTTATGCATAACAGTTTCGTTTTCTTCGCACCTGCACAATAAACCTGGGCGGCGCATATCTCCGGCCAGACCCCGTGTCGGGCATGGCCAAGCCATATTCCGCCACGGCCCACGTTAAGGACAGAATGCCATGACCATCGACTTCGCCAAATTCGAATTTTTTTCCACCCTACCGGCCACGCGCCCGGCCGCGAAGTCAGGGCATCGCGGGGCGCGGCGCCCTGGGCGGCCGCTGTTGGCTCGGGCGCTCGCCGGGCTCGCCCATGTCCTGACCCGCGCCGCGCGTGCGGTTAGCGAAAGCGCCGAGCGCCGCGCGGTGCTCAATGAGCTGGCCCGGCTTTCGGATCGCGAACTCGCCGATATCGGTCTGACGCGCGGCGATCTGCCGATGCTGTTCGACCCAGTGTTTGGCGCCAAGCGCGAAGCCGCGCGGAACGAGCGCACGGCCGGGCTGCGCTCGGCCTGAGCGCGGCTCATCGCGGCTTGCCGAGGACCAGCGTGGTCCAGGCCCCGACGGGCTGACGGCCGCACAGCACCAGCCCCTGGCGGCGATGCGCCGCCAGCACCATCCGTTCCTGGCGCGCAAGTAACCCCGCCAGGATCGCGATCCCGCCGGGTGCCAGGTGGCCGGAGAGGTCGCGCGCCATGGCGGCGAGCGGGCGGGCGAGGATATTGGCCAGCACCAGATCGAACGGCGGCGCTCCCTTGAGCGGGCGCTGCCGCCAGCCATCCGAACGCATCACCCGCACGCGGCGCGCCAGACCATTGCGAAGCGCGTTCTCGCGCGCGATCCGCACCGCGAAGGGGTCGAGATCGGCGGCGAGCACGTTGCGATGAAACAGCCGCGCCGCCGCCATGGCGAGAATCCCCGAGCCAGTGCCAAGATCGAGGATGCGCGCCGGGCGGCGACGCAATCGCTCCAGCGCGCGGAGACAGCCTTGCGTCGAGCCGTGCTCGCCCGAGCCGAAAGCCAGCCCGGCATCGAGGGTGAGAGTAATGCGCCCGGCTATTTCGTGTCGGGGAAGATGCGTCGGGCGGAGCTGAAAACGCCGCCCGATCAGTTGCGCGGGAAAAGCCGCGCGATTGCGCGCGAGCCAGCCCGCGGCCTCCGTGGCACGGCGCGAGAGCGCGGGCTGCGCCCCGCTCGCCAGGGCGGCGAGGGCCAGCGCGTCGGCGAGTTTCTCGTCGCCCTCCCCGCGTCGCTTGATCCCCTCGACGCGCCAGCGCCCCGTGCCTTCCTCGCGAAACCAGCCGACGCTGCGGCAGACCGTTTCGAACGCCGCCCGATAGACCGCGACCGCCTCGATGCCAACCACGATGCTAAGGGTTTCGAGCGGCGGGAGGGAGCGGCTCATGCGGGTTCGACAAAACGGTCGAGCACGCGCTTTTTCCCGGCTTTGTCGAAGGCGATGTCGAGCCGGTCGTCATCCGCCGCCATCACCGTGCCATAGCCGAATTTGGCATGGAAAACGCGCGTCCCGATGGCGATCGCGCTCATCGGCGCCGGGCGCGTGATCGCGCTCGCCTCGATCAGCCCCCGTCGCGGCGGAAAAGCCGGTGCGCGCACCCGACGCGAGGACGCCGCCGTGCCGCCACGGGTGATTTGTTCTTCGGGGATTTCGTCGAGAAAGCGGCTCGGGATACTATCCTGCCAGTTGGCGTAGATGCGGCGATGCGCGGCGTGCAGGATGATCGCG
>JAKCCP010000312.1 GCA_021841985.1 Pseudomonadota bacterium
AGATTGTGCGGGCTGAAGCCGCGGGCATGATCGACCGTGCTCACCAGCCGGAGATACGGCCCCTCCTCCCCCTCGCCCGCTTCCAGCGCCGCGTCGTCGAGCGCGAGGCAGGGGAATTCGCCATGCACGGGGTGGGAATCGCCGGCGCCCGGCACGCCATTGGCGAGCAGCCCGCTATGGAACGCAAAACACCCATAGGTGCCGGTGATGTCGGCGCTCGCGCGCGGGGTCGGGAACATGCTTTGCATGGTGAGATCGACCCCGTCGAAACCGGCCCGCCAGATCATCTGGCCGAAAAACGGCAGCACCACGACCGCGCCGCGCGCATTGGCGAGGCGGACCGCCTCGATCCCGCTCGGGTAGCGGAAGACGCTGGCGCGGAGCGCGCCGAAGCTGACCAGCGTCCGTTCCTCCGCGGTGAACACCGCGCGCGGCAGCGCGATCCGCGTCTCGGTCATGGCCGTTCTCCCTTCATCGTGGCCGGGTGCGCCAGGCGTTGAGGGCGATCGAGGCGAGCAGGAACACGCCCCACACCGCATCGACCAGGAAATTGCTGAACCGCATGAGCTGCATCCCGCTGGCGAGCAGCATCAGCGCGAGGAGGGCGACGATCACCCCGGCGACCGAGCCGCGTCCGCCCGCCGGATCGGTGCCGCCGAGCACCGCGATCAACACCGCCTGCAACAGATAGGAAATGCCGTAATCGGATTTGGCGGCGTTGGTGCGGCCGGAGAGGAGGATGCCGGCGACGCTGGCGAGGCCGCCGGTCAGCACATAGGTCAGCAGCAGCGCGCGCCGCGTGCGGAGCCCGGCGAACACCGCGGCCTTGGGATTGGTGCCGATGAGGACGAGGCTGATGCCGAACGCCGTCCGCCCGAGCAGCAACGCGACCGCGCCGGCGAGGGCGAGCAGAACCAGAAGCGGCATCGCGACGCCGGCGATGGCGCCGTTGCCGATCATCGTCCAGCCATCGGGAAAGCCGACGATCGCCGGCCCGCCGGTCAATACCAGCGCGATGCCGGTGAACACCTGGCCGGAGCCGAGGGTCGCGAGGATCGGCGTGATGCGGAGCCGCGAAATCAGCAACCCGTTGGCCGCGCCGGCGACCAGGCCGGTCGCGACGGCGATGGCGATGCCGGCGCCGACCGGGAGCGCGCCCATCGCGGCCAGACCCGACCCGCGCGTGCCGCCATAGGCATGAAAGAACAACCCGGCGAGGATGCCGCCGAGATTGGCGATGCCGATCACCGAGAGGTCGATCCCGCCGGTCAGCATCGCGACCATCATCGCGATCGCGAGGAGACCGAGTTCGGGCGCGATATAGGTGATGGAAATGAGATTGTAGGGACGCAGGAATTTGTCGGGGACCAGCGCCGTCATCAGCGCGAAAATCAGCAGCACGAGCAGCACGAGCTGCAGCAGATTGGCATCGATGGCGAGGGCGCGGCGGATCGGTTTTAGCATCGGGGCTCGTGTTGCTGGACGTTTTATTGGGCGATTTGCCGGCGGTCGCGGAGCGCGGTGACGGTGGTCGCGGTGATGATGATACCGCCGACCACGATCCGCTGCCACGTCGTCGCGATATGCATGAGGATCAGGCTGTTCGACACCATGACCAGCATGAACACCCCGAGCATCGTGCCGAGCACGCTGCCGCGGCCGCCGAAGATGCTGGCGCCGCCGAGCACGACGGCGGCGATCACGTCGAGTTCGACGCCGACGAAATCGCGCGGATTGGCGAGCCAGATCATCGACCCGTGCAGTAATCCGGCGAAACCGGCGAGCGCGCCGGCGAGGCCATAGACCGCGAAGACGATCGTCGTCGGATTGAAGCCGACGCGCCGCGCCGCCTCGGCGGCGCTGCCGAGCGCGAAGACGCCGCGGCCGAGCAGGGTGCGGGTCAGGAACAGATGCACGAGAACGGCCGCGAGCAGATAGGCGACGATCATCGCCGAGAGGCCGAAATGCGTGCCACCCGGGCCGGCAAGGTCGATCAGCGTGGTGTTGCCGAACGCGATCAACTCCTTCGGCATACGGTCGATATTGATCTGGCTGGTGCCGACGAGGCCGAGCAGCGCGCCGCGCACCGCGGCCGCGGTGCCGAGCGTCACGATCAGCGGAATCATGCGCAGGCCGCTTACGAAAAACGCATTGACCAGCCCGAGCGCGAGCCCGATCGCGCTCGCCAGCGCGAAGGGGCCGATGACGCCGTGCCAATCCCAGGCGAGCATCGCCTGGATGGTGAGATACATCGCGGCGACGGCGAAAGCGGGGAAGGAGACGTCGATGCCGCCCGAAATCATCACCACCAGGACGCCGAGCGCCATGAGGCCGACGATGACGTTGCTCCGCGCCAGGCTGAACAGGTTGGAGAGGCTCCAGAAGGCCGGGTTGATCAGGCCGATCAGCACCATCGCCGCAATCAGCACCAGCGCGATCACCGTCTCCGAGCGGCGAAGGGAAAGAAAACTCATGCCAGGGCCTTGAGCTTTTCGGCCAAGGCGGTATCGGTCAGCGCCGCCGCGTCGCATTCCTCGACCAGCCGCCCGCGATGCATGACGAGAACGCGGTTGCAGGTCTGGACGATCTCCGGGAGATCATCGGAAATCAGCAGCACCGCGAGATCGCCTTCGCGCGCGAGTTCGCGGATGCGCTCATGGATGCCGGCCTTGGAGCCGACATCGACGCCGACGGTCGGGCCATTGAGGATCAGGATGCGCGCCTTGCCCATCAGCCAGCGCCCGATCAACACCCGCTGCTGATTGCCGCCGGAGAGCGCCGCCACCGGCAGATCGCCGTTTCGGGTGGTGATCTGCATCTCCGCCATCATCGCATCCGCCGCCGCGCGGGCGCGGGCGAAATCGATGAAGAAATGCCGGGTCATCGCGTCATAGGAGGTCGCGAGCAGGTTGCGGTGGATGCTCTGGGTCAGGAACAGGCCCTCGGTCAGCCGGTCTTCCGGCACATAGGCGAGGCCGGCATTGATCGCGGCGGCAACGCTGCGCAAGGCGACCGGCGTGCCATCGATGCGGATCTCGCCGTGATAATGCGGGCGCATGCCAAAGAGGGTCAGCGCGAGATCGGTGCGGCCGGAGCCGAGCAGGCCGGTGATGCCGACGATCTCGCCGGCCTCGACCGTGGTGTCGATCGGCGCCAGCACCCCGGGCAAAGCGAGGCCGCGGAGTTCGAGCCGCGCCGCGCGGCCAGCGTGCGGCATCCAGCGATAGGATTGG